>DATHTI010000238.1:0-2664 GCA_035463335.1 Pyrinomonadaceae bacterium
GGCCGCCATGAAAATCGCGGAGAGCGGCCATGCTGTCGATCTGTTTTCCGTCGTGCCGGTGAAGCGCTCGCATTCGGTGTGCGCGCAGGGCGGTATCAACGGCGCCGTCAACACCAAAGGCGAAGGCGATTCAACCTGGGAACATTTCGACGACACTGTCTATGGCGGTGACTTTCTCGCAAACCAGCCACCCGCGAAAGCCATGTGCGAGATGGCGCCCGCGATCATCTATCTTTTCGATCGCATGGGTGTTCCGTTCTCTCGCACGAATGAAGGACTACTCGACTTTCGTCGTTTTGGCGGTACTAAACATCACCGCACCGCATTCGCGGGAGCTTCAACCGGCCAGCAACTTCTCTACGCCCTCGACGAACAAGTTCGCCGTTTCGAAGTAGCCGGGAAGGTCAAAAAGTTTGAGCACTGGGAGATGTTGTCGCTCGTGCTCGACGATCATCAGGTTTGTCGTGGCTTGATCGCGATGGATTTGCAGACGCTCGAGCTGAAAGCGTTTCCGGCGGACGCGGTGATTATTGCGACTGGTGGTCCAGGTCTCATCTTCGGCAAGTCGACGAACTCGATGGTCTGCACTGGCAGCGCCGTCTCGGCGTGTTACCAGCAGGGCGCGAGATATGCGAACGGCGAGTTTATCCAGGTCCATCCGACGTCGATTCCGGGTGAAGACAAGTTGCGTTTGATGTCTGAATCGGCGCGTGGAGAAGGCGGGCGTGTTTGGGTGCCGCGCAAGCAGGGCGACGTTCGGTCACCATCTTCAATTCCCGAGAATGAGCGCTGGTATTTCCTTGAAGAGAAGTACCCGGCGTACGGCAATCTCGTGCCGCGTGACATCGCGACACGTGAGATCTTCCAGGTGTGCATCGACGGCATGGGCGTCGGTGGTCAGAACCAGGTTTATCTCGATCTGACGCACATTCCCGCAGAAGTTCTCGATCGAAAGCTCGGCGCGATTCTCGAGATTTACGAGATGTTCGTCGGCGACGATCCGCGTCACGTGCCGATGCGAATCTTTCCGGGCGTGCACTATTCGATGGGCGGGCTCTGGGTCGACTTCAACCAGCGCACAAACATTCCCGGGCTGCTCGCGGCCGGTGAATGCGATTACTCGATTCACGGGGCGAATCGGCTCGGCGCGAATTCGCTGGTCAGTTGTGTGTTCGGAGGGTTTGTCGCTGCTCCGGCTGCGATCGAGTATGCGAAGAACATCGAGCGCAACGGCGCCGACGGCTCGCGTATTTACGATCAGGAGCTAAAACTCCAGCAGGAGATCAACGACAAGTTGATCAAACAGAGTGGTAACGAGAACCAGTATGAGATCCACCAGGAGATGGGCAAGTGGATGACGGACAACGTCACCGTTGTGCGCTATAACGACAAGCTCAAAGCGACTGATAACAAGTTGCTTGAGCTAATGGATCGTTACAAGCAGATCTCGATCAACGATTCGAATTTATGGGCCACGATGGCGTTGCCACACGCGCGCCATCTCGCCAACATGCTCGAGCTTGCGCGTGTGATTACGCTCGGCGCATTGAATCGCAACGAGTCGCGTGGCGCGCACTACAAACCCGAGTTTCCGGATCGTGACGATGAGAATTTCATGAAGACGACGATCGCGGAGTATTCAGGCGAAGGTCCGGTGTTCTCGTACGAGCCGATCGATATTTCTTTGATCCAGCCGCGCAAGCGCGACTACAGCAAGGCGAAGAAGGGTTAAATTGATCTGATTATGTCATCCAAACCGTTACCCAAAACAGTCGAGATCCACATTCGCCGTCGCGCCAATCCCGATTCGCCGCAGTACTGGGAGCAGTTTGAGATCCCGTATCGCCCGAATCTCAACATCATCTCCTGCCTGATGGAGATCCAGAAGAACCCGGTGAACAAATCAGGCGAGCGCACGACGCCGCCAGTCTGGCAGATGAACTGTCTGGAGCAGGTGTGCGGCATTTGCACGATGGTGATTAATGGGCGTGTGCGACAGTCGTGCTCTGCGTTGATCGACAATCTCGAGCAGCCGATTAAGCTCGAGCCGATGTCGAAGTTTCCCAACATTCGCGATCTGGTTGTCGATCGTTCGCAGATGTTCGATCACCTGCGTCGGGTGCATGCGTGGATCGAGCTGGACGGGACTTACGATCTCGGACCAGGGCCGCGGATGGACCAGGACGACGTGATGGAGCGTTATGCTTACTCGCGTTGCATGACGTGCGGATGTTGTCTCGAGGCTTGCCCGCAGTACGAGGGTGATAACTACATCGGGCCGCAGGCCATCGCGCAGGTGCGGTTATTCAACATGCACCCGAGCGGCGCGATGAATCGCACGGAGCGTCTCGAGGCAATCATGCAGGGAGATGGAATTACCAACTGCGGCAACGCACAAAACTGCGTCAAGGCGTGCCCGATGAATATTCCACTCACACGCGCGATCTACGAGGAAAACCGTGAGACGGTGATCCACGGGCTACTAGGCTGGCTCAAGGGCTAAAGGCGGGGGGCTTGCCCCCGCTTTCCGCCTTCTGGAGTTCTTTCTTAAATCCCAAGCACGTCAACCAGCTCCTGCACCGCTGACGCACTCTTCTGTAATGCAATACGCTCTTCCGCCGTCAGGTTAATCTCGATGATCTGCTCCAGGCCGCGCGCACCGAG
>DATHTI010000239.1:0-1879 GCA_035463335.1 Pyrinomonadaceae bacterium
ACGCCTGACATGGCCGCGATGTTTGAGATGTGCGTCAACGCAAAGCTCAACATCCTGATCTCGGGTGGTACCGGCGCTGGTAAAACAACGCTGCTCAATGCGCTGTCGGCCTACATTCCCAGTGACGAGCGCATCGTGACGATCGAAGACTCGGCCGAGTTGCAGATGCAACAGCCACACGTCGTGCGTCTCGAAACACGTCCACCCAACATCGAGGGCAAGGGCGAAGTGAGCCAGCGCGATCTCGTCAAAAACGCACTGCGTATGCGACCCGATCGCATCGTGATCGGTGAGGTCCGTGGCGGTGAAGCCATCGACATGTTGCAGGCGATGAACACTGGTCACGATGGCTCGTTGACCACGGTTCACGCCAATACACCGCGCGATGCGCTGTCCCGTCTCGAGACGATGATCCAAATGACCGGCATGCGTCTTTCCGATCGCGCTATGCGACAACAGATCGCGTCGGCAATCAACCTCGTGATCCAGGTCGCGCGCCTGACAGACGGCACGCGCCGCATCACTTCCATCTCTGAAATCACGGGTATGGAAGGTGAAACAATCACGATGCAGGAAGTGTTTATCTTCGATCGCAGAGGCGTGGACAAAGACGGCCGGGTGCTTGGGAAGTTCCGGCCGACGGGCGTGCGACCGCGTTTCGCCGAACGACTCAAAATCTACGGCATGCAGTTGCCACGATCGTTCTTCGAGGAGGTTTAAGCGCAATGTTTCTGATGCTCTTCTTCGTATTTCTGGCCGGTCTCTTTCTGACGTACACGTTGTTTTTGTTAACGTCGCGCGCGTCAGACAAGAAGCGGGCGCTACTCAAGGAACGTCTGGCGGACGCCATCCGCACTTCGGCGCATTCCACCGACATGGACGTTCAACTTGCGCGCGAAGAATTGATGAGCGAAATCCCGTGGATGAACCGGGTGCTGATCAAGCTGCAGATTTCCTCGAAACTCAAGCAGATGATCGATCAGGCGGACTCGCATATCACGGTCATGCGCCTGGTCCTCTTCTCGTTGACCGCCGGTGTGCTCGCGTTTCTCGCGGTCTCGATGATCAGCGCGTCGTATTTGTTGATGGGCTTCTTCGCTTTCATAGCTGCCGCGCTTCCGTTTCTTCATATTCATACGAAGCGTAAAAAGCGACTCAAAAAGTTTCTCCAGCTTCTGCCTGATGCACTTGACCTCATGAGTCGGGGACTTTCCGCCGGACACGCCTTTACCGAAGCGTTGCACATGGTGGCCACTGAAATGCCCGAGCCGATTTCGACTGAGTTTCGCAAGACTTACGAAGAGCAAAACCTCGGACTCTCGCTGAAGCTTGCGCTCGAGAACCTCGTCGAGCGCGTGCCTATTCTCGATCTGCGTATGTGCGTCACCGCCGTCCTGATCCAGAGAGAAACTGGCGGTAATCTTTCCGAGCTGCTCGAAAAAGTTGCTTACACGATTCGCGAGCGCTTCCGTATCATGGAAGACCTGAAGACGATGACCTTGAGCTCGCGCTGGTCCGCGTGGTTGCTCTGTGCCCTCCCGATCTTCCTGGCGGTTTACGTGACATTCATGAATCCGGGTTACATGGATGTGATGTGGCGCGACGCCCGCGGCAACAGGCTGCTCGCGATTGCCGCGATCATGCAGGTGCTCGGTATGTTGATGGTCCAGAAGATCATGAAGATAAGGATCTGAGATGATGGTAACAATTATCCTGATATCAACATTTATTTGTATCGCCGGCGGCGTGATGGCGGTTTACTGGCTGCTCTTCCGCCCGGTGAGCGCGACTGCGCAACGTCTGAGCGAGCTCGATGAAGCCAGAGTGGGCATGGTGGCCCCGAGCATTGAAGTCAATGCGATGGAGTCGCTGGCTGCTC
>DATHTI010000240.1:0-4763 GCA_035463335.1 Pyrinomonadaceae bacterium
CAAGGCGTGAAGAGAAAGGCGAGCGCACGTTTTTGTTTTCAGGTTCGTTGATTGCACGCAAGGGTGTGGACTTGCTGGCGGGTGCGTTTGTGCGGCTGGCGCGCGAGGTTCCTCAGGTGCGGCTGAGGATAGTAGGTGAAGGTGAGTTGCGTGAGTCGCTGGTGCAGACGTTGCGGCCGGTGAGTGAGCGCGTTGAGTTTGTTGGGTTCAGGGATTGGGAGCAGTTGCCGGCCGAGTATGCGAGTGCGGATGTGTTGTGTGTGCCGTCGCGGTATGACGGTTGGGGGCTCGTGGTGCCGGAAGGGTTGGCGTCGGGATTGCCGGTGATCGCAAGTGATCGGATGGGTGCGGCGCTGGAGTTTGTGGAAAGTGGGCGCAACGGGTGGCTGGTGCGCGCTGGCGATGAGGAGTCGTTGTTCGAGGCGATGCGTGAGGCGGCGACAATGCCGATTGCTGAGATGGGCCAGCGCGCGCGTGAGAGCGTTAGTGAGCATACGTTGTTGAACGGGGCCGCACGATTTTTTCAATACTCTCAGCGGGTTATTAGTCAGTGGTAGCTTTTTACAGGATTAACGAGATTTGTGTAGCATTTCCGGAATTCTAAGCCTGGGCCAACCGTCGCGTGATGCGGTTACGCGCATGAATCACGCGCAGAAACACCGCGGCCCTGATGATTCCGGCATCGCAAGCTGCGACGGAGTCTACCTCGGCAACACGCGCCTAGCGATCATCGACACTTCCACCGCCGGTCATCAACCCATGCACGATCCGCAAACGGGCAACTGGATCACGTACAACGGCGAGACGTACAACTTCAAAGATCTCCGTGACGACCTCGGTGACGAACCCTGGATATCTAACACTGACACGGAAGTAGTCCTGCGCGCCTACCGTCACTGGGGCGTCGACGCGTTTCGCAAACTGCGCGGCATGTTTGCCATCGCCATCTGGGACGCTCAGAAACAGACATTGCTGCTCGCACGCGATCCTCTCGGTATCAAGCCGCTTTACTACTACGCTGACCAGCAACAGTTCATCTTTGCCTCCGAATTGCGCGCGCTGCTCGCCAGCGGTCTTGTACCGCGCAAGCTTAGCGCCGCGGGACTCGATTCATATCTCGCAAACGGCTCGGTTGAAGCGCCACTCACGATCATCGAGGGCGTTAAGCAACTCCTGCCCGGCCATTGCCTGGAGGTGAATCGACAGCTTGAGCTGCGCGAGGTTGAGTTTGCGATTCCGAAGCCCGAAACCTTCGACGGCAATCGTGACGATGCTGTAGCGCGCTTACGATCCGAGCTGGAAGAATCAGTTCGACTGCATCTCGTGAGCGATGTGCCGCTCGGTGTGTTCCTGTCGGGCGGAATGGATTCGAGCGCCATTGTCGCCTTGATGAATCGCGTCAGCGATCAGCAGCCGAAGACGTTTAGCGTGGTGTTTGACGAAGCAGCGTACACCGAAGCGCCGTTCTCGCGTGCGGTTGCGAAACGTTTCAACACCGATCATTCCGAGATACGGCTTGGGGAAGATCGTTTACTCCAGATCCTGCCGGACGCGATCGCCGCGATCGATCAGCCGACGATGGATGGCATCAACACGTTCGTCGTTTCCAGCGCCGTGAAGCGAGAAGGGATTACGGTGGCCCTATCCGGGCTCGGCGGCGATGAGCTGTTTGCGGGTTATCCAAGCTTTCGACGCGCGCTCAGGTTTGGATCGATGCCCCCCGCGTCGAAGCAGGTGTTGCGTGCAGCTTCGGGGGTGGGGAAAAGGGCGTTCAATGGCTCAGTGCAGCGAGATAAGTTCTGGCAGTTGATGCAGAGCGCGGGCACGCCGCATGACGTGTATCGCATCTCGAGACAGCTTTTCTCGGGCGATGTGATTACGGGGATTACGGGTCGCAAGCTGAATAACGCGAGCAATGGTCATCGCGAGGATAACGATGTCGTGAACGCGATCTCTCGACTTGAGTTACGCGGTTACATGACAAACACGTTGTTGCGCGACACGGACGCGATGAGCATGGCCCACTCGCTCGAGGTGCGTGTGCCGTTTGTCGATGTGAAGGTTACAGACCTTGTGCTGTCGCTGCCGGGAGAATGGAAGCTGCGTGGGAATGATGGTCCAAAGCCGTTGCTGGCAGATGCGATGAGCGATCTGTTACCACGCGAGTTTCTGGGGCGACCGAAGATGGGCTTCACGTTGCCGTTCGAGAAGTGGATGCAGCGGAATCTACGTGGTGAGATTGCGGCAGTGATGCACGACGCAAAGCGTATGCAAGCGATAGGGCTCAATCCGGAAATGGTGGGGCAGGTTTGGAGGACGTTCCTACAATCACCGAAGGCTATCGGCTGGTCCAGGCCATGGGCGATCTACGTGGTGTTGAGGTGGTGTGAGGTTAATGGCGTTACTTAAACAGGATTACAAAGTCTTTTTTGTGCTTTTGTGCCTTTTTGCGGCATGAGAATTCTTCACGTCATCCCATCAGTCTCGGATCGATCCGGTGGACCAGCGACGGCGATTGTGCCGATGTGTCGCGCGCTCATGCAGCAGGGAATTGAAGTGCAAATACTTTCCACGACCGATGGATTATCGGAAACGCCGAACGCTCTTGAATACAAAGGCGTTCCGGCGATCTTTTTCGAGCCGCGGCTTGGCGCATCATTCAAGTACTCGCGCCCGCTCGCATTGTGGCTCAGCTCAAACATCAAGAACTTCGATCTCGCGCACATTCATGCAGTCTTCAATCACTCTTCGATTGCGGCATCACACGCATGCCGCAAGGCCGGCGTTCCCTACATCATCAGGCCGCTCGGAACGCTCGATCCTTGGAGCATGAGGCAGAAATCGCTGCGGAAGCGTTTCTTCTGGCAGTTCTTGGTTGCGCGAATGTTGCACGATGCGGCGGCCGTGCACTACACGAGCGAAGTCGAGAAGCTCTCCACCGAACGACTTCTCGGTTTGAATCACGGGAAAGTAATCCCGCTCGGTATCGAGGCTAACAGGTCACAGTCCAATGGTCGGCGAGGCGAGCCATACGTGCTTGTTTTGTCGCGCCTCCATCCGAAAAAGGGTCTCGACGTTTTGATTGATGCGTTCATAGCGCTCGTCCAGGCAGGAAAATTATCCAACTGGCGATTAGTTATCGCTGGTGATGGACCATCAGATTACGTTTCGAAGCTTAAGGGGGCGGCGAGTCAGCAGTCAGATCGAATCGAGTTTACTGGCTGGCTCGACAACGACAAGAAGCATGCGATGCTCGACGGCGCGTCCCTGCTGGCGCTGCCTTCGCACCAGGAAAACTTCGGTTTGTGTGTGATGGAGGCGTTGTCGCATTCAGTGCCTGTGCTCGTCAGTCCGGATGTAAATCTCGCGACTGAGATCGTGTCTGCGAATGCAGGTTGGGTTGCAGCGGTAGACAAAGATGCGTTGACAGCGAAGCTTGCCGAAGCGCTCAGTGACGAAGACGAGCTCATAAAGCGCGGCCGCGCGGGTAAGCAATTATCGCGGAGATATTCATGGGAAAACACGGCAACAGGTTTGGTTAGTCTCTACACGGAGATTCTCACGCAAAGCTGATGGCCACACCAACGTACACCGAGTTTGAGTGGCAGGCCGAGGGGGCAGGCAATGGTGAGTCGGGTGAGAAGCTGACGCGCGTGTTTGTCGCGTGCGTAAAGAAGCTCGACGGCGTGCGATCCATCTGCGATCTCGGCTGTGGGAACGGTCACATCAGCGGGCGGCTTGCTGCACTCGGTTATGACGTGACCGGAGTCGATGCTTCCGCGAGTGGGATTGAGATCGCGCGGCGTGTGTATCCCGGCGTCGAGTTTGTTCACGCGCTGATCGATCGCAATCTCGATATTGGGCAGTTTGATCTCGTGATCTCGAGCGACGTGATCGAGCATCTTTATCGCCCGTCCGATCTGCTGGAAGCTGCATTATCGCAACTCAAGCCGCGCGGTCAGGTCCTGTTGGGCACTCCTTATCACGGCTATCTCAAGAACCTCGTGCTCGCAATGACCGGAAAGATGGACGCGCATTTTTCTGCCCTGCACGACGGCGGTCACATCAAGTTCTTCAGCGTTAACACACTCTCAAAACTGATGCTGTCCCACGGGTTTGAAGATCTCAGCTTCACGTACTACGGCCGTGCGCCGTGGCTCTGGAAAAATATGATTTGCCACGCCCGCAAGCTAATCTAGGATGCTGGACCAGATCACTCCGCTTATACTCACGTACAACGAAGCGCCGAACATCGCGCGCTCGCTCGGCGCGTTGAGCTGGGCCAACGACATAGTTGTGGTCGATAGTTTCAGTGACGACGACACAATCAAGATCACGCATTTGTTTCCGCACGTGCGCGTCTTTCAAAGAGCATTCGATTGTCATCGAAATCAGTGGGAGTTTGGCCTGAAAGAAACGGGCATCTCGACACCGTGGGTGCTCGCACTCGATGCTGATTACGTCGTGTCGGATGAGCTGATCGCTGAGCTCAAAACCCTCACGCCTGAACCGCAAACCGCCGGCTACCGCGCGAGCTTCGTCTACTGCATAAAAGGCAGAAAACTTCGCAGCGGGATCTACCCGCCTGTGACGGTGCTTTACCGCCGCGACGCGGCCACTTACGTTCAGGATGGTCACACACAACGCGTGGCGATCGAAGGCGCGATTGAAGATCTGCGCGCGCCGATCTTCCACGACGATCGCAAGTCACTAAAGCGCTGGTTCAGCTCCCAGTCGAGATACACAGAGCTCGAAGCGCAAAA
>DATHTI010000241.1:0-3203 GCA_035463335.1 Pyrinomonadaceae bacterium
CCGATCAAGCAGATGATCGACCTCTTCAACAAGGGCTCGGAAAACGCTAAACCGAAAGAGCCGCGCGACGTTTCGTTTTCGCAGCTAGCCGGAGCTGACTGGAAGCCAAATCTGCCGAAGCCGGCAGTCGGATCAGTTTCACTTTTGGCGCCCGTTTCCGCTGGCTCGCCGCTGCTGCCGTTGCTCGGCCAGCAAATGACGCCGATCGCAACGCCGCTCGTGTTTAGTGGTATCAGTCAGGAGTCACTCTCAGCGTTTGCGCCGCAGCTAGTTGCCAGTGGACTGTTGCCGGTTTCCGGTGTTGGTGGATCGGCAGCGATTACGCCACTTGCCGAATTCAACGGCAACACCTTTCCTGCCGGAAGCTCGATCAGCGTGCAGCTCGTGCGTGGCGATTATTCCCTCGCAGCCGCGGGTACGGTGACGATGCGCGACGGTGATCGTATTTACGCTTTTGGTCACCCGTTTTTGAGTCTTGGCGCTTCCGATATGCCGATGTCGGAATCGTCCGTCGTGACCGTCATCTCCAACATGAACAACTCGTTCAAGCTGGCGGTTCCGGGCAAGATGGTGGGCGCGATTTCGCAGGATCGAGCGTCGGGAATCTTTGGTGTGCTGGGTCAGGCGCCGAAGATGATCCCTGTCAAAGTTAACCTGCACACGAGTCGCGACCGAACGGAAACCTATTCATATGAGATCGCGAACGACTCGTTCCTGACGCCGCTGCTTCTCAATATCACGCTCTTCAACACGATTACCTCGAGCGAGCGCGCGCTCGGCGATTCGACGATCAGCGTGAAGGGTGAGATCAAAGTTAAAGGCCAGGAGGCGATTCAGATCGATCGACGTTTCTCGGCTGCTAACAACTCCGCGATCATGGCTTCGGGTTCCATCGCCGCGCCGGTCAGCTCTTTGTTGTCGAGCGGTTTTGACGACGTTCAGCTTGAAGGAATCACGCTCGATATCGCGTCGACCGAGACGAAATACGCGGGCACGCTCGAGCGCATCACGCTTGACCGTACGGAAGTTCGACGTGGCGAGAAGGTAGAGGTTCAGGCTTACGTGAGGACTGAGTCGGGCAAGCAGTTTGTGCAGCGCATTCCGATTCAGATTCCGGAGGATGCGGCGCTCGGACAGTTGCTGGTGTTTGTCGGTGATGGTGGTGCTTTGCAGGAAGGATCGCCGGCGAAGTCTTTCGTGCCGCAGGATCTGAGCCAGTTAGTGAAGGCGATTAATACCGTGAAGAAGAGTGACCGGCTGTATGTGAAGCTGTTTCGCATCACACCCGGTGCCGTGATCGGGACGAGCGAGTTGCCGAGTTTGCCGCCGTCAATGGTCGCGACGCTGAACAGCGATCGGTCATCCGGGGGTTACACGCCGACAGTCTTGTCACCTGTTTGGGAAACAGAGTTGCCGCCCGCGGAGTTTGTAATCTCCGGACAGCAACTCATCCCCATCGATGTGGTGAAATAATCTGTGGTTAAGTTAGCCTAGCTTGGCGAGGGCGTTGATTCGTTCGCGGACGGCGCCCGCCAGCAGATCGACTTCCTCAGCCGAATAGTTCGCCGACCGGAAAGCATCCTTGATCTGATCGTCACTCAAACGCTTCAGCAGATTGCTCAACCAGCGCGCATCCGCGACCGTGAGTCCCTCAAACAGCTTCTGGTTCTTGCCGCTGTAATTGAAATCAATCACGTCGCCGTTGACCTTCTTGATGAACTCCGCTTTCACGTAATCAGGAACTTCGTTGCGGCTGCGTGAAAAGAACCCGCCAGTCTTACCAAACGTGGCGCCCAGATCGCTGATGATGTAGCGCAACTCGCCCTCCCCGGTGGTGTCGCCGCGCATCGCGAGGATCTCGTTGTTGTCGTCCTTCATGTCCCAGTTGTTGAGCATCAACATCAGGATCTTCAAACCGCGAAACTCAGGACTGTTTTGGAATGGATTATTCTCCCACATCCAGTTTCCCGCTCGCTTCACACTCGCCGGCCTGGCTTCGAGTCGAACGTTGTCAAATTCACCCTTGCCTTCGATCTTCAGGTGGGGAATGAGATAGGCAATCTCTGTTTCGTAACCAAGTGCCCACAACAGTCGATTCGCAGCGGTATCGGTTTGCGCTTCTTTACCAATCTTTGCGACCCACTCGTTACCTTTCGCGTCCTTGACGCGGTACTTCTTCGAGTAGCCGCCTGTTTTGTCTTCGATATAAGTGATTGTTGTGATGTCGGGCTTCATCTCATCGCCGCCCGCGCCCTTGATGAGATTGCGGCTCTCGAGGTCGGTTGGTTCCTTCCACATTACCGGTTTGCCGGTAAGCTCTTTCTTTTCCTTCTTATCCTTGTCGTTTTTCTCTTTGTCCTGGCCATTTGCAGCGAAGGGAAGCGCCAGCATAAGGACCAGTAAGCAGACAGACCAAAACGCAGATTTAGTACGGAACATGGTAATAATCTCTCCCGCGTGTAGTTTTCTGGTACAAACCCTCTCGGGCCGCGAGATTATAAGGCAAATATTTAGCCGCGGATAATCCGTGTTATCCGCGGCTAATTTTCTTAGGGGTTGGGCGGGGTGGCGCCCTGTGGCGTGATCCACAATTCGACATGAAGCTGATCTCGCTTGGGACCTTCGATGGTCTTAATGCGACTCTGATCGATCTGGCGTGAGTGGACGAGATAATCGATGACGCGACCGAAGTGGTCCTGGACCTCGGCTCGCTTGCTGGTCCGTCCCGGATACACGATCACATATCCCGTCGCGGTTGGATCGTTCTGTAATTCGATACCAAAATTATCGAGCCGCGCCTTCTCGTCATTCCGCGAGATATCCGGAAACTCGTCAAACTTCCGGCTCACCATTTTCGGCAACGGAATCGAGATCATACAGTCAGCCGCGCACTCGAGATTGTAGCCGCCCATCGAAAGCGACGCGCGGACAGTCTGTCCCGCTAGTCCCTTTGTATCGACCTTGATCGTGTCCGTTCCCTGGCCCTCGATGATCGTTCCCGCTGAGACGGTCCAGTTATAGACAGGCGTGACATTCGCCGGCACACCGCCGGAGTAGCGCGAGGTGAACGTGAGTGGTTGATCGATCGCGACGTTCGTCGGACATGAAATCTCGATTGCCGGGCAAACGGGTCTGACTTCGGCACACGGGTTTACAAGAACGCTGACGGAAGAGAACGCCTGGCAGGTTCCCTCGCTGCCGGT
>DATHTI010000242.1:0-4691 GCA_035463335.1 Pyrinomonadaceae bacterium
GGGCGCGACATACGTGGGAGTGCGTCGCGCCCATCCATATTCGTGGTTACTGTCCTCACCCCAGCAACCACTTGAGACGGAGGATCCACCAACCGTCTCTCTTGCCCCGCAATATACACCGCAACGCCTGTGCCGTGCAAGTGGGTTTTTCTGTTTGCTGCGAACCTCTGTGTTTACTTAGTAAACAGCGATTGAAGCGGAGAGCGGTCGCTGCGTCGGACCTGGGTCGTGTAGATTTTTCTCGGGTGAGCGTGTAGAAATTTCATGAAGCCTCGCCCCCGGCGCCGATCTCACTCTGGATGGCGCGAGCGATTCGCGCCGCGTAATCCTCGATTTGATTCTGGTTCTCACCTTCGATCATGACCCTTGCCAGCTTCTCCGTCCCGGAGTAGCGGAGCAGCAGTCGCCCTTTCTGCGAGAGCAGTTCCTCAACTTCAGCGACCACCGCTCGAACTGACGCCATCTCGTTGAATGGGACCTTCTCGCGCACGCGAACATTGACGAGAATCTGTGGATACTGCTTGAAGCCCGCCGTCATCTCGGCCAGCGTTTTCCGCGACTCGCGCAGCGCACGCATCAGGCACAGTGCAGTAATCATTCCGTCGCCAGCCAGGCTCAGCTCCGGCATGATGATGTGACCGGACTGCTCACCACCCAGACTCGCACCGAGTTGCAGCAGTTTTTCCAGCACATACTTGTCGCCGACGTCAGCGCGGACGAGTTGTATTCCCGCGGAGCGGAACGCGATCTCGAGACCGATGTTGCTCATGACGGTCGCGATGACGATGTTGTCTTTTAACTTTCCGTGCGATTGAAGGTGACTGGCGAGAGCCCAAAGCGTGCCGTCGCCGTCTACAAAATGACCGTTGCCGTCGACGAAAAGCGAGCGGTCAGCATCACCATCGAAAGCGACTCCCAAATCGGCGCGTGCGCTAACGACTTTCTCACGCAGCGGATCGATGTGAAGCGAGCCGCAGTCGCGATTGATGTTTCGACCATCCGGAGACGCATTGATCGCGATGATGTGCGCTCCGAGACGCTCGAACAACACAGGTGCGAATGCCGAGCTGGCTCCGTTTGCGCAATCGATAACGATTGTCAGCCCATCGAGGGCCAATCCTTTGCCGATGTCATTCGCGAGGAACGATAGGTAATCCTCATGGAGCTGCTCTTCAAGTTCTGCTGAGCGTGGCGCGGAATCGAACTGCAATGCAACAGGCTGCCCGTTTTGGGAAATGTCTGCTTCGATTTGACGCTCGACCGAGTCGTCCATCTTTTTGCCCGACGGCGCAAAGATCTTGATCCCGTTATCCTGATACGGATTGTGTGAGGCGCTGATCACGACGCCCGCCGACGCCTGGAGTTTGCGAGTCAGAAACGCAACGCCGGGTGTTGTGATGACACCGGCCGACATGCATTTCGCGCCTGCGCGTGTGGCGCCGGTAATCAATGCGCGCTCGATCGTTTCGCCGGATTCACGAGTGTCGCGGCCAATAACGATTTGCGGTGTTGGAGTGCGTTCGGCGAGATGTGATGCGAGTGAAAACCCGATCGCGCTTACTGTCGCTGGATCGAGTGGAAACTGTCCTGCTTCACCTCGAATACCATCAGTCCCAAAAAGAGATCTCATTTGACAGGTACAAACCTCGAAGTGTGGACAGATTTCAAAACGATTTTTCCTTTCAATGGATCGGGCAGATCGAGGCGCGGCTTGAGATCGTCGCCCGTTAAAACGATCTTCAACTCTTCCGGCTTTAGTGAGTCAAGAAAACTCGCCACACCTAACAACGTCACGGATGTAGTCGCCGGCTGGACTTTATCACCGTTCGCGGTCGTGACTGCGACATCCGAGAAAGTCCTCTCGGTACGTTGTTCACCGATCTCGACCACTACATTTACCATCGGATCCAGCAGGTCAACTTTCGGATCCGGTACGTCGAGCGCCACGTTTGTAGCAGTGAAACTTTCCTTGTGTCCGGCGAGCGAGACGCTTTCAGTAGTAACTTTCTGAAGCGCGTTGACGCGACTCGCGGGCCCGCGCACGGCGACACTGCCTTTGTTCGGGTAAGCGGAGTAAAGCTCAAATCCATTAGCCGGTTTGCCTTCGAGTTTGGGCTCGACTTCGACTTGCCGCTCCAGGATCTCTTCGAGGCGGATCGGGATTGCGCTTGGCTGAAAACCGTCGATTTTAATGCCTTGCGGCAGGATGATCTGTGCTTTGTCGGCGAGTCGCAAAACTCTTTCGCCCGCGCGTTGATCGCTGATGTCTACGGTCGCGACCAGATCGAGCGACGTCAGATCGTCGAGCTTGTTACGGCTGCCGGTGAGCATCACGTCGACGGTGCGTGGCGGTTCGTTGCTGATTTCCAATGATGGCGGACGGATGAAGTTGAGCTGGACGTTGACGTGCGCAGTGACGGGTTGGTTTTGCCCCGTGACGAGTAGCCACAAGACGATCGCGATGGCGAGCGAGAGAAGTTTGAGGCTCCAGTCTTCGATGAAGATCCGGCGCAGCAACTTCTCGGCGCGACTCGGCGCCGGCCGTGGATCGGATGTTGCGACTTCGTCTTCGTCCTGGAATGGCATGCTCTATATTTTTCATCCACAGATTACACAGATTCTCTAAAACAATCTGCGTAATCTGTGGATAAAGGATCAACCTTCAGACGGAGGCGATCTCCTCCGCCTCGTTCTCAGCTTCAGAACGCTTCTGTTCCTTGTCTTTCTTCGGCTGTGCTTCGAGCGCTTCAAGGATCGCGTTCCGGAGCTTTGTTGCATCGAGGCCGCGACGGATATCACCACGCTGCACAAATGAGATCAGGCCAGTCTCCTCGGAAACGACCACGGCCACCGCATCCGTATCCTCTGTAACGCCGATCGCCGCGCGATGACGCGTGCCGAGATCTCTCGAAAGCCTCGGGTTCAACGTTAGCGGCAAAAAGCATGAAGCTGCCGCAATCCGGTGCCGCCGCACCACCACCGCGCCATCGTGCAACGGACTCGCAGTATTGAAAATACTGACGAGCAAGTCGTAACTCAGCTCAGCATCAAGCTGCACGCCGCCGTCAGTCACATTCTTCAACCCGACATTTCGTTCGATCACGATCAGTGCGCCAGTCTTCGTCGAAGCGAGTGTCGTCGCCGCAAGAATAACCTCGTCATAAACACCTTCGCCAAACTGCCCGCGGTGCCTCGTAAACGGCACACGAAAACGATTTCCAAACGTAATCAACGCCTGGCGAATTTCAGACTGGAACAGAACGATGATCGCGATACCGATGTACAGCAGCCCGTTGCTGAGAACAAACTCCAGCGTCGCGAGATCTTGTTTGACGGAAAGCCAGTAAAGAAAAACGAGGGCGACAATACCGAAAGCCATGGGAGCGGCGCGTGTGCCTCGCAGGAGTTTCAAGACCGCATACACGAGCAAAAAGACGAACAGGATGTCCGCGACATTGCGCGGCTCAATCATCCGTCTCAGATACTCGGTGTATGGCAGTAGCAGTAGCATCTCAACTTTTGAATACTGAAAGCCCGCGGTTCTCGGCGTAGCGACAGCAACTTAGTTTCTCCAGGGCGCATTAACTTTCAACCTATGTGTCACAGATTACACAGATCGCCCAGACTATGTAAAACAATCTGTGTGTTCCGTGTAATCTGTGACTTATTTTTTACGTTTGACGCGCTTGAACTTGCCGCTTTGAAGAAACCCAACGAGCTCGCCGGTTTTTCCGACCACCGCAACCGACCCGATCCCATTTCGCTTCATCAACTCCTGTGCATAAGCGAGAGTCGCGTTTGGCTCGACGAAAAACCGCGGCGCGATAGGTCGCATGATGTCACGTGCGCGCGTGAGGTGCCAGCGTTCGCGCGGCAGCGTCTTCAGATCTTCCAGCGCGAGCATGCCGTGCAGACGCCGGTTCTGGGCGACTGGAAAAGCGACTTGCCGGTGTAAAGGCAGAACAGAGTTGATCAAGTGACTGATGAGAACGTCGGGCTCGACTGAGACCGGGGCCGACATCGCCTCGCTCACGATGTTCCTGATTCGCCCGCGAGTGTGTCTTACAACGCTGTAAGCAGCGTCGAAGAGAAACAGGCCAACGAGCACTGACCAGAAGCCCATAAAGTAGGAGCGGAAAGTCGGCGCGACGGCCATGTAGACGCCGAAGATGATCAGGATCGCGGCGATCAACATGCCGCAGATTCCGGCGAGGCGTGTGGCTTCGCGAATGTCGCCGGTACGGCGCCAGAGCAGTGCGCGCAACACGCGACCGCCGTCCAACGGGTAACCGGGAAACAGATTGAAGACCGCGAGGAGTAGATTGCCAGCGCAGAGA
Organism: Pyrinomonadaceae bacterium; assembly: GCA_035463335.1. Classification (GTDB taxonomy): domain Bacteria; phylum Acidobacteriota; class Blastocatellia; order Pyrinomonadales; family Pyrinomonadaceae; genus PSRF01. The sequence continues at coordinate 4,338 of DATHTI010000242.1, forward strand.
AGCAACAGCACGCCACCGACGATCGGATAATTTCCCATCATCGCGGGCAACATCAGTACAAAACTGATTGCTGCAAATAGAAAACTCGCTGCTGGACCAGCAATGGCGATGCGAAATTCGGCGCGTGGGCTTTCGGGCTCGTTTCGCAGACGCGCGAGGCCGCCAAACGGGTGCAGCACGATCTCTTCGATCTCGATACCTTCGGCACGGCCCATGAGCGCGTGCGAAAGCTCATGGCCCAGTACGGAGAGAAACAGGCCGAGTGTGGTCACGATGGCGAGCAGCCAGGCGACCGTTACACTCACGGGCATCAGCTTGAATGAGCCAACCCACATGCCGCCGCGACTCAGATTC
>DATHTI010000243.1:0-11067 GCA_035463335.1 Pyrinomonadaceae bacterium
AGCTCGCCACTCATTTGAGTGACGCGGAAGAGGAGGCGACACAGAAAGAGAGCGTCAAGCTCTGGGAGCGTTATACGTCGCTCGAGCCCCACGATCCACGTGGCTTTCGCTATCTTGGTATTGCATATAGCGCTCTCGAAAATAAGGTCCAGACCGAAGCCGCATACCGGAAGGCGCTTGAGCTCAATCCTGCCGACGACATTAACTATTATTACCTCGTCTATTTTCTGGCTGTGAACGATCGTGTGGCCGAGGTGAAACCGCTGCTGGTTGCGTATGACCAGCATAAGGACACGGACGAAGACGTGTTCGTTATGACGATCCAGCAACTTTATTTCGCATCAGAGGCCGCCGCCGCAGAAAAGCTGGCAGCGAGTGAACCGGCGAGAGTGAAGAACAGCTCAGAAGCGAACGTGATACTCGGAAGAATTCACCTGGATGCGGGACGTTACGCCGTCGCGCTTAACTACTTGAAAATTGCCGCGAAGCTCGATGAAAAAACCGCCGACCCGCATATAGCGATATCCAGGCTGCACCGGAAACAAGCGCGTTTTAGTGCGGCGCTGAAGGCTTCCGATCAGGCCATCAAGCTGGATCCGGAGTACAGTGAAGCATATTACGAGCGCGCCTGCGCGTTGGCACGACTTGGTCGTCTGAAAGACGCGATGACGGCGCTCGAGAAATCCATCGAGCTCGATGAAGACCAGTTGGACTACATTGCGGACGAAGGAGATCTGAAACCGTTGTCTTCCCTTCCGGCCTTCAAGAAACTCCTCGCGCCACCAGCCGAGAAACCTTAGAAGTTTTGCGTCACGTGTCGGAATTTTCTGCGGCGTCGCGGTCGAATCTGGCGCAAATTTTCGTCAAAACGAGTGGGAACGATGCTTGCACACGTTCGCTTCCAAAGGAGAACGTGATGAAACGCAAAACTTTACCCCTGTTACTTGTCTTACTACTTCTCGCGAGCCACACACCGCTCGCTTTTTCTCAACAGAGTCGATCGCTGAGCGACTGGGCCGCAGTGCAACAGATCAAAACCAACGATCGAGTTTTCGTCCGGCAGAAAAACGGCAAAGAAATCAAAGGCGAGATGATCGAAGCGTCAGACACGACGTTGACGATCGATCGCGATGGCAAGCCCTTCAGCATCGCGCGCGGCGACGTCCGGCAGGTCTATGTGGTCAGCGGCACAGCAAAGAAGGGCAAGTGGGCCCTGATCGGTGCGGGCATCGGAGCGGGGGCAGGCGCAGGTATTGGCGCCATAAAGTATTCACCCAACGTTGACGACAGCGAGCTCTTCATCCCGGTGGGCCTGTTGATCGGCGCCGGATCCGGCGCACTCGGCGGTATGCTATTCGGCCAAAGCACCCGCAAACGCGACCTCGTTTACGCCACGCATTAGCGAATATTAAGCTTAGCCACAAAAGGCACAGAAAGCACAAAATAGCTGAATTCAGCTTTTGTGCTTTTTGTGCTTTTTTGCGGCCAACATACGAAAAAATAAATTGAGTGACGAACCGTTCAATTGAAACAACCGCACACTACTGAGCGGCTACTAAGCACAAACGCCGTGTATAATGGCGTCCACCACAAAATGAGCCAACTCGTACGGTTTCTGTTCGGACATGAGCAGGCCGTTTTTACTAACGGTCGCTTCAGTTTCGACGTGCGTCCGAGCGCCGTGATCCTCATCCTGATTCTTCTTCTCGCCGGCGTCTTTATTTATTTCATCTACCTGCGACCGCGCGTGCGTCTTCCGAAACGCACAACCGCTGCGCTCATCGCGCTGCGCGCCACACTTTTACTGCTGATGGTTACATTGCTGCTACGACCGGTCGTCGTCGTGTCGTCAGTGATTCCGCGCAGCAGTTATGTCGCAATGGTGATCGACGACTCGGTCAGTATGAAACTGCGCGACGCTTCCGGCGGTGCCACTCGCCTCGACACCGTCAAGCAGGCACTTCTCAACACGACTCCCGGACAAGAGTCGTTTCTTAACAAACTCGAAAGGAAGTTCAAAACAAATCTGTACGGGTTCTCCGGCGGGCTCGCGCGGCTCAAGGACGGTAGCGATCTTTACGGCGAAGGACGCACGAGCGATCTCGCGGGCGCATTAGACGAGACGATCAAACGTTCTTCGGGTATGCCGCTTTCGGCCGTAGTCCTTGCAACCGACGGCGCTTCGAACGTGCCGAGTGATCTCGCCGCCGTGTTAAGAGAGCTGCGCGCGCGCGATATTCCCGTGTTTACAGTCGGCGTCGGCAACACCTCGCGTCCGATGGACGCCGAGCTAACACGCGTGAACATGCCGCGACGCGTGCTCGTCGGCTCGCGATTGAATATCGAGACGATTGTTGGCCTGAGTGGTTACAGTGCGACGAAAGTGCTGCTGAGCGTGCGCGAGGATGGACGCACGGTGAAAACCGAGGAGTTCAACCTGCGCGGTAACGACACGCAGGCAATCAATATCGAGATCACGCCTACGACGCCGGGCATTCATCGCTACACGGTCGAGGTCACGCCGCTCGATGGCGAGCTCACAGTCGACAACAACAAACAGGACTCGCTCGTTGAAGTGATCGCCGGACCATTGCGGATCCTGCACGTCGAAGGTGAGCCGCGTTGGGAGCTGGGCAAGATTCGCGAGTCGATCGCGCCGAACGAAAAGAACGTCACGCTGGTGACGCTTCAGCGCACGGGCGAGAACAAGTTTTACCGGCAGGGCATCGCCAACCAGACGGAGCTCGCGAACGGTTTTCCGAAAACGGAAGAAGAGCTGTTTTCGTATGACGGCCTGATTATCGGCAGTGTCGAGGCAGGGTTCTTCACGGCAGATGAGCTGCGAAACATCGAAGCGTTCGTCGCACGACGCGGCGGTGGACTGCTCGCGCTCGGCGGCCGGCTCGCGTTTGACGGCGGCAAGTTTAAGGGCACGACAATCGAAGACCTGCTGCCGGTCGCGCTCACGGGTGGTCCAGTTGACGATGAGAATACATTTGCGCCGGTCTATAAACCTATATTGACGGGCGCGGGCCAGGCCCATCCGATCACGCGTTTGAACGAAGATCGCGGCGCAAATCAAAAAATTTGGAACGAATTGCCGTCGATCTCCGTCTCCCAGGTGTTGTCTAACGTGAAGCCGGGTGCTTCGGTGTTGCTCGAAGCGCGACGCACCGAGGGTTCCGCCCAGGTCGCTCCTTTATTAATTCAACAGCGGTACGGTCGCGGACAGACGCTCGCGCTGACGGCGGCAGACACGTGGCGTTGGAAAATGAGAATGGATTCAAAGAACAACGCACACGAAACATTCTGGCGACAAATGCTGCGCTATCTTGTGAGTGGCACGCCGCAACAGGTTGAGATCGGAACCGAGAAGGAAGTTTATGCACTCGACGATAACGTAAACATCGTCGCCGATATTCGCGACAAGCGTTTCAATCCGGTTGGTGATGCGCGAGCGACGGCGCGAGTGACGAAGCCGTCCGGTGCGGTGGTCGATGTGCCGTTGAAGTTTACGACGCTTAATTCCGTGAACACGTATGCGGGTGAGTTCAAGGCTGATGAGTTGGGCCAACACAGGGTCGAGCTCGTGGGCACGAGTGGAAGTCTCGGGACGTTGAGTGGCAAGTCAGACATGCTGGTAAGCGATCTGAATCGTGAGTATTACAGTGCCGCGCAGAACAGTGACTTGTTGAAGCGCATCTCGGCTGAGACTGGTGGGAAGTACTACACGCCTGCCGAAGCACAATCGCTGCTGGATGATCTGATCTACCGCCAGTCACCGTATTCCGAGCGCGTAACAAAAGACCTTTGGGACATGCCGGTAAACTTCCTCTTGATTATCGGACTGCTGAGCGCTGAATGGTTTTTAAGAAAACGTGAAGGTTTAGCTTAATGCAGCCACAAAAAGGCACAAAAAGCACAAAAGTTTTATTTGAGCGGATCGTGGGCTCATTAATCTTTTGTGCTTTTTGTGCCTTTTTGTGGCCAATCTCTGCTCAGACAAAAACGGATCCGAATAAGTTTGCAGTGATCGTTAACGGCGCGGGTGGTGAGGCGGTTTACGCGAAGCAGTTTGAAGAATGGACCGGGCAGTTAGGCTCCGTGCTCTCGTCGCGTTACGGGTTTGATACAAAACAGCTCACCGTTCTGAAAGGCGCGACAGCCGAGGACGTCAAGCGCACGTTCACGACACTGAAAACGCAGCTCGATACCAACAACGTGCTGTTCGTATTTTTGATCGGTCACGGATCGTTTGACGGCAAAGAATCGAAATTCAATCTGGTCGGACCGGATCTCTCGGCGTCTGACTACAACACGCTGCTCTCAGCATTGCCAACGCGTCGTGTGGTCGTCTTCAATATGTCGAGCGCGAGCGGTGAGTTCATCAAGAGTCTCTCCGCCAAGGGAAGGATCATCGTCACAGCGACGAAGAGCGGGCAGGAGACGAACGCAACACGCTTCCCGGGATTCCTCATCTCGGCGTTGAATGCGACGGACGCTGATACCGACCAGGACGGGCATACTTCGGTGCTCGAAGTGTTCGTTTACGCGAACCGTTTGACTGCCGATTTTTATAAACAAGCCGGGCGGCTCGCGACCGAGCACGCGATGTTTGACGACAACGGCGACGGCGTTGGACGTGAAAAGCTGGAAGCCGGTGAGGGAGTGCTCGCGCGCGCAACGTATCTCGATTCGTTGAGTGTTGGCGAAGCGGCGGCGAGTGCGGCGACAGGCCGTTTGCTGAAAGAACGCACGCGGTTGGAAGGCGAGATCGAGCAACTGATCGCGCGCAAAGGCAACATGGCCGAAGCTGAGTACGAAGCAACGCTCGAGAAATTGTTTATTGAATTAGCAAAGGTAAATCGTTCCATTAAGCAAGCAGGATCATGATGAAGATTTTTTTTAGCGCGGTGCTTATTGCGTTTGCCGTTTCCGTATTCGCTCAAGCCCCCGACACGGAACGAGCGCAGCTGCGCGCCTACATCGAGACCGGTCGCTACACCGAAGCCGAAACCGCTGCGAAAAAGATTCTCCAGAAAACTCCCGACAACGGGGCGGTCCGTCACGAGCTCGCCGAAACATTTGCCGTGACCGGCCGCTACACCGAAGCCATTACCGAGTTTGAACGCGCCGCCGCTGACTCCGCGAAATCAAACGACATCGCCGCCAAACTCGAGAGCGACTTGCGCCGCGCCGAAGTCCTCGCTCTCACGGGCCAGGAAGATCGCGCCAAACCAATCTACGAATCATTCGTCAAACATTACACAGACAACGATCCACAATCCGCACGCGAATTAACGTTGATCGCACGTGCCCTGGTTCATCTCGAACGCTACCAGGACGCGAACGACATGTATCGCTCCGCGATCGAAGCCGACTCCGGTTATCTCGAAGCACAACTCGGCGCCGCTGAGCTGTTCACCGCAAAGTATATCTATGGCGACGCGGCTCTCTTTCTCAGCGACGCCTTCAAGATCAATCCAAACAGCGCCCGCGTCTTTCTTGCTGTTGCACGCAACAAGCGGCTCGACGGCGATGCCGAAACCACGGCCGCGCTCGATAAAGCACTCGCGATCAATCCGAACCTCGTCGAGGCAATCGCACTAAAAGCCGGTATAGCGCTCGAAGCGAGTCGCATAGACGAGGCGTCCGCGGAAATCGAAAAAGCCTTGAAGATCAACCCGCGCTCGCTCGAAGCACATTCGCTAAAAGCCGCGATGTTGTATCTCCAGGACAAAGACTACGAACCGCAAGTCGCCGCCACACTCGCGATTGGACCAAAGTACGGCGACGTCTACAACACGCTTTCTCACTACGCCACGATCACGCGCCGCACCGAACAGGCAGCCCAGTTCGCTCGGCGCGCCACTGAGATCGCGCCGCGCCTCTGGGACGCACATCTCAACCTCGGCATGGCGTTGCTGCGTCTTGGCCAGATGGACACTGGTCGCGAAGCTGTCGAGAAAGCGTTCAAAGGCGATCCGTTCAACGTCTGGGCCAAGAACACGCTCGACCTGCTCGACTCGATGCGCGACTTCAAAGAGACGAAGCGTGGTCCATTCATTATCAAAGCCTCGGCGCAGGAAAGCGATGTGCTCTCGCCTTACGCCGCAAACCTGCTCGAAGAAGCGGCAGCTAAGCTGACGGCGAAGTATCGCTTCACACCCAAAGGTCCGATCATTATCGAGATCTTCAACAATCACGAAGACTTCGCGGTGCGCACACTCGGCATTCCCGGTCTCGGCGCGCTCGGCGTTTGTTTCGGGTCCGTGATCGCGCAAGATTCTCCGTCGGCGCGCGAGGCGGGCGAGTTTAACTGGGGCAGCACGCTCTGGCACGAGTACACGCACGTCATCACTTTGCAGATGACCGACTATCGTATTCCGCGCTGGTTCTCGGAAGGACTTTCCGTTTACGAAGAGCGACGCGCGCGACCGGGTTGGGGCGACGATTGGAACCCGCTGTTTGTGCGCGCATTCATGGATCGGCGCTGGTTCAAGATGGCGGATCTCGATGCTGGTTTCCAGCGTCCGAAGAGCCCGCAGGATGTTCCGATTGCATATTTCCAGGCATCGCAGATTTGTGAGTTCATCGTCGAACGTTATGGGTTTGACGCAATTCTCCGCATGCTGGCGATGTATCGCGACAAAGCTCGCACGAGCGAAGTGCTGCAACAAGTTTTGAAGTTGAGCGAGAGCGATTTCGATCGCGAGTTTGCAGCATACATCGAAACGAAAGTCAGGCCATTACAACAAGCGCTCAGCACACCGAACAACACGGTCGCATCGCTCTCGAAAGACGAAGTGCTGAAGCTGCTCGAAACTCAGGACACGTTTGCACTCCGCATTCGCGCCGCTGAGCTGCTCGCGGCCGATGGCGATACGCAAACTGCCGTCACTCACTACATCCGCGCGCTCGAGCTGTTTCCGTATGTCTCCGGCAAGGGGAATCCATACGAGTCGCTCGCAAAGTTGCTCGAGCAAAAAGGCGATCGAGCCCAGGCTGCAAAGACGCTCGAGTCGTTAGTAAAAACTGACGAGAACAATCTCGAAGCGTTGAAAACAATCGCGCGCATTCGTCTCGCGCTTGGCGAACGCCAACTGGCGCTCGATGCCTTGCAGGCCAGCTTCTTCATCAGCCCGTTTGATTACAAATTGCACACGCAGGCTGGTGAGTTGAGTCTCGAGCTCAAGGACTATGGCAAGGCGTTGACTGAATTTCAGGTCGCGCTCGCACTGGCGCCGCCGAACGTGGCCGAAGCAAACTACAATGTGGCCGCCGCCTTTCACGCGCTGGGCCGCCAGCCGGAAGCCAAGCGCGCGGTGCTGCGCGCACTCGAAGCCGCGCCACGCTATGAAAAGGCCCAGGAATTGTTATTGAGAATAGTCGGACAGTGAAATTCGTGAAATCCGTGGCTAAATGATCGGTGTAATCCGCGGTTAAAAAGGAAAAACATGGCCGTTGAACAGTTAACAATTTCCGACGAGCAACTGCTCGACAAACTCGGCACAGCGCGCGAGCGCCTCCTGCGCGAAATCAGAAAGGCGATTATCGGGCAGGATGAAGTCGTCGAGCAGGTGTTGCTCGCGCTATTCGTCGGTGGCCACTCGATCATCACCGGCGTACCCGGCCTCGCCAAAACATTGCTCGTGCGGACCATTGCCAACGTTCTCGACCTCTCGTTCAAGCGCATTCAGTTCACGCCCGATTTGATGCCCGCCGACATCACCGGCACCGAGATCATCGAAGAAGATCGCGCCACCGGTCATCGCCGGATGCAGTTTATCTCTGGTCCAATCTTCGCCAACATCGTGCTCGCTGATGAGATCAATCGTACGCCGCCGAAAACACAGGCCGCGCTGCTCGAAGCGATGCAGGAAGGTCGCGTGACGGTGCAAGGCGTTAGCTACGATTTGCCGCGACCGTTTCATGTACTCGCAACGCAAAACCCGATCGAGATGGAAGGCACGTATCCATTGCCCGAAGCGCAGCTCGATCGTTTCATGTTCAATGTGAAGATTGGATACTTGCCGGAGGAAGAGGAAGTCGCCGTGGTGAAGCAGACGACGTCGCCGCAGGATTACGATTTTCAGCGATTGATGTCGGCTGACGAGATCATCGCCTTTCAAAGACTCGTGCGGCAGGTGCCTGCTTCAGACACAGTCGCGCGTTATGCGGTGCGATTGGTCAATGCGAGCCGCCCGGGCACGCCGCCTGCACCTGATTTCGTAAATAAGTGGGTGACGTGGGGCGCGTCGCTGCGTGCTTCACAGTTTTTGATTTTTGGCGGTAAGGCAAGGGCGATACTGCGCGGGCGATATAACGTTTCGTGTGAAGACGTGCGCGCCGTCGCACCCGCTGTTTTAAGACATCGAGTGCTGCTGAACTTCCAGGCCGAAGCGGAAAAGATTGACTCTGATTTCGTGATCAAAAAATTAATCGAAACGGTCCCTGAGCCGAAAAGTGGCCTTTAGACAGGATTTACAAGATTTTCCAAGATGGACAAGATTTATCCTGTGAATCTTGTTTACATCTTGTAAATCCTGTACACGACTGACATGACACCATCAACGACGTCAACCAGATTTCTCGATCCCGAGCTGCTTGCACGCATCGGCTCGCTCGAGCTGCTCGCGCGCGCGGTCGTCGAGGGTTTTATGTCGGGCCTGCATCGCTCGCCATATACAGGTTTCTCAACAGAGTTCACTGAGTATCGGCAGTACAATGCCGGCGACGATTTGCGCTATCTCGACTGGCGCCTGCTCGCACGCACCGATCGTTACTTCATCAAAAAATATCGCGCTGACACGAATACACAATGTCACCTGCTCATCGACACGAGCGCGTCAATGAACTACGCTCACGAAAGCTCGGTGACGAAGCTGCAGTACGCGCAGTTTCTCGCTGCATCGCTCGCGTATCTGCTGAATCGACAGCAGGACGCCGTCGGTCTCGTGGCCTTTGCCGACAAGGTCCACACGCACGTCCCCGCCCGCAATCGCACGGGCCACATGCGGACGATCTTCGGCAATCTCTCGATGCTCGAAGCGGGTGGGGAAACACACCTCGCTGAATCGTTGCACCAGCTCGCGGAAATAATGACGCGCCGCGGCATCGTCGTCATCATCTCCGACTTTTACGATCAGGCGGAGCGTCTTAAGGAAGCGTTTCAGCACCTGCGTTTTAAAGGACACGACCTCGTCGCGTTTCACGTGCTCGATCAAAACGAGCTCGACTTCGATTTCAAAGAGCCCGTGCTGTTGCTCGAAGATGCGGAGACACAGGAGCAGATGCCTGTGCTGCCTGATGTGGTGATGAGCGGCTATCGTGAGCGGATGAAACAGCACGTCGCGGACATGCGAAGTTGCGCGGCAGCGAACCACGTCGATTATGAAATGCTGACAACGAAACAGCCGCTCGATTTTGCGTTGTTCTCGTTCCTGTCTCGTCGCGCTGGGAAGTGAGTATGAAGATTTCTGCGTCCTGGAATAGAACAAGTCAGGAAGAGGGGCTTGCCCCCGCTCGTCGAATCCAAGCAGCAGCGGGGGCGAGCCCCTCTTCCTGACTTGGTCTATTCTCTGATAAGAGAAACCAGTAAGGTTTTATGTCGTTCCTGACGCCATTATTTTTCCTCGGCGTCGCGGCGCTCGCGGCGCCCATTCTCGTGCATCTGGTGCGACGCACACGTGCGCGCCGCGTCCAGTTTCCCGCGCTCGTTTTTGTGCGACAGGTGCCGCAACGCACCATTCGCCGTCGCACGCTTCACAACCTGTTGCTGTTGCTGCTGCGCTGTCTCGCGATCCTGCTGATCGTGATCGCGTTCACGCGTCCATTCTTCAGTGGCGGCAGCGCCGCGAAAGACAACACCGCCGCCGGTGCGACGGTGATCCTGATCGACAACTCTCTGAGCATGCGTCGCGAGGGCCTGTTCGCCGAAGCACAACGACGCGCGGAAACTGCTTTGGACGAAGCGCGCAACGACGAACAGATCGCGCTCGTGAGTTTCGATAAGCGCTACACCGTTCTGAACCGCTTCATCGCCGATAAAAACAAGGTGAGAGGCGGGATTAGCAGCCTGAGCGCCGGCTGGGATGGGACTGATTACGAGCAGGCATTGCGCGGCGCCGAATCGCTATTGAGCGAGATCCAAACGACTGGGCCAAAACGGATCGTTATGATCTCCGATTTCCAGATGCCCGGCTGGACCGTCGCGAGTGCGACTTTCAAACTCTCTAACAACACGCAGCTCACGACGCTCGACGTTGGTGGAAACACTCCGCCGCCAAACGTTGCGATCACAAACGTCGAAGCGCGCGGTGTCGTGTTTGGACAGAAGTATCTCGACAACCTCGTGGTCCACGTCAGTAATTTCAGCGACACGCCGCGGGATCATATCCAGGTCGATTTCCAGATCAACGAGCAGACAGTCGAGAAACGCGACATCAGTCTCAACAGCCGCGATTCGCGTGTCGTGGAGTTTACGGGATTCAATCTGAACGAGGGCGCTAATCGTTGCACGATCGATATCGTCGCGGGCGACTTCGCGCCTGACAATCGCTTCTACTTCACTTTGCGGCGCGAGACTCCGGCGCAGGCGTTGATCATCGAAGGCGCTTCGCGCGGGCGTAGCGACAGTCTTCACCTGCAAAGCGCGCTCACAACAAACGACGACCTGCCGTTTAAGTTCGTGCTCAAGAGTGCGGGATCAGTCGATCCGGCGAGCGTTTCCGATTACGCGCTCGTGGTTTTGAACGACACCGGACCGATCTCGTCTGCCCTCGCTGATACGCTCGCGAAGTTTGTCAACGCGGGCGGGCAGATGATCGTGTCAACGGGACCACGCACAACGGCCGACACTTTCAACAACTCGCTCCAGCAAGTCGCGCCCGCTACGCTGCGCGAGGCAGTACAAACCAAAGCGGGCGAGAGCGTTGCGATTACAGAAGTGAAATTCGATCATCCGATCTTCGAAGTGTTTCAGGAGAGCGGCAGGCTCGCAGCCGCAAACGTGATTGGCTACCACCGCTCGGAGCCGCGCGCGAACGCGGCAGTGTTGGCGCGCTT
>DATHTI010000244.1:0-3614 GCA_035463335.1 Pyrinomonadaceae bacterium
CGGCGATAACTTCGCCACCACGACCGATCGCGCCTGGGACGAAGTGATTCACACAAACGTCGATAGCCTGTTTGCAGTGACGAAGCCGATCTACAAACAGATGATCCGGCAACGGAAGGGGATCATCCTCAACATCACTTCGATCGGTGCGATGCGCGCCCTCCCGACAGCCGTACACTACGCGACTTCGAAAGCGGCAATGATCGGTTTCACTAAATGCCTGTCGCGCGAAGCGGCGACATTCGGCGTACGAGTGAATGCAATTGCAGCCGGAATCTTCGATACGGATCTCGCGCAGGCGCTGCCCGATCGTCTCTTACAAATGCACGACTTCTGGACCTCTGCGGGTCGCCTCGGTCGCCCCGAAGAGCTGGCAGAATATGCGGCGTTCATGGTGAGTGAGCGGAATAGCTTTATGAATGGTGAAGTAGTGATCGTCGACGGTGGGGCGATAACTTAGCCACGGATTTCACGGATTTTTCTTTCCAATTCACGAAGTGTTCGTTGCATCTCACCTAAGCGCCGGAAAGCCGCCGTCGATCTGAGCCAATCTTTATTATCAAACGCCGGAATTCCCGAGATCACTTTCCCCGCCGGAATATCGTGACTCGTCGCGCTCTTCGCTGTCAGCACCACATCATCGCCAATCGTCAGATGCCCCGCTACGCCGGCCTGGCCCGCGAGAATCACGCGGTTGCCAATGTGTGAGCTGCCCGCGAGTCCGACCTGCGCACACAGCAACGTATCCTCACCAACCGTACACGAGTGACCGATCTGCACGAGGTTATCCAGCTTCGAGCCACGCCCGATCCGGCTCTCTCCGACTGACGCACGATCGATCGTAGTCGCAGCCCCGATCTCGACATCATCTTCAATCACCACTCGCCCGGCCTGCGGGATCTTCAACCAGCGCTTCTCCTCGTCTTTCGCGTAACCAAAACCGTCGCAGCCGATCACGGAGTTGTTATGGATCACGACACGCTCGCCAATGATCGTGCGCTCACGAATCGCGACGCCGGAATGTATCACTGAGCCTCTTCCGATCGTGACGTCGTCGTAGATCGTGACGTTCGGATAGATGCGAACGTCATCACCGATGAACGCATTTCGACCAATCACCACACATGCGCCGATCGCCACGCGCTTCGCCACGCGCGCGGTGGGATCGATCACAGCCGACGGATGCACAAACGGCTCGAGCTCGGCTTCCGGATTGAAGATTCGCAGGGCACGCGTGTAGGCAAGATATGGATCCTTCACACGCAGGATCGCGATCTGTCGTTCGGTCTGCGCTTCTTCGCTCAAATAGATCGCGGATGCGCGAGTGGTGTTCACGCGCGGTGTGTAGCGCGGGTTCGCGAGAAAAGTCACATGGCCGGGCGTCGCTTCATCCATCCCGGCGGCGCCAGTAATCTCAAAATCTTCCGCCGCGCCTTCAACGCGCGCTCCCGTCCGTTCTGCAAGTTCTGATAGTTTCATCTTGTAAATCCTGTCTACATGATCGATACCGGATCGATCTCCAAATTGATGGAACGAAGATTAACCCCTTTTTCCGTAACCGCTCTCATCGCCGCATCTGCTACCTCCCGCAGGCTCTTCCGGCTACGCGATTTAATCAACAACTGAAAACGATGCTCGCCTTTCAGCCACGAGAGCGGCGCCGGCGCTGGTCCAAGCACACGACACTTCCGCTCCTGATTCACGATATCAAGCTGTTTTCGTAACTCAAGACTATCATTTCTTACCTTACCCAGATCCGGGCCATGAACCAGCAAACTCGCAAGGGCCACAAACGGCGGATACGAATGGTTCTCCCGGTAACGCAGCTCCTCCTCGTAAAAACCTTCATAGTCCTGCGCGCACGCATGTCGCAACGCATAATGGTATGGATGATAAGTCTGGATTAAAACTCTCCCGGGCCGATCACCACGCCCGGCACGCCCGGCAACCTGCGTGATCAATTGAAACGTTCGCTCCGCGGATCGGAAATCCGGCAACGCGAGGCCCGCATCGACCGACACCACGCCAACCAGAGTCACATTCGGAAAGTCGTGTCCTTTAGCGAGCATCTGCGTGCCGACAAGCGTATCGATGCGTCCGGCGCTGAAATCAGCCAGTGACTGCTCAAACACCTTCCGTCGCGCAGTCGTGTCGCGATCGATCCGGGCCACGCGCAGGGCAGGGAACAGCAGCCTCAACATTTCTTCGAGTTGCTCCGTCCCCTCGCCAACGTAGTAAATGTATTTCTTTCCGCAGGAAGGACAAACGCGCGGCACCGCTTCGCGATGATTACAGTAATGACAGACGATCACGCGCTCGCTGCGATGATACGTGAGCGTGACGTCGCAGTTTGGACACTGGATCGTCTCGCCACACGAGCGACAAAGTATGAAGCTGGAATAACCGCGGCGGTTGAGCAAAATGATCGACTGCTCGCCACGTTCGCGCGTTTCGCGTATCGCTTCGAGCAGCTCGTCGGAAAACACGCGCGGCTTTGCATGTCGCTTGAACACTGTGCGCATGTCGATAATCTTCGCCTCGGCCATCGGCCGCGCGCCGATGCGCTCGGGCAGAGCGACAAAGTGATACTTGCCCTTGCGTGCGTTGTGAAAAGACTCGAGCGAAGGCGTGGCTGAGCCGAGGACGACTGTGGCCGATTCTTTTTGCGCGCGCACGATCGCCACATCGCGAGCGTTGTAGTAAGGCGACTCCTGCTGGCGGTAAGACGATTCGTGTTCCTCGTCGACGACGATCAGTCCGAGGTTCTTCACGGGCGCGAATACAGCCGAGCGTGTGCCGATGACGACGCGTGCTTCGCCATTTCGGACGCGTGTCCACTCGTCAAATCTCTCGCCTTTTTGCAGCGATGAGTGAAAGATCGCGACCTGATCGCCAAAGCGCGCGCGCAGGCGGCGCGAGAAGACGGGCGTGAGCGCGATCTCCGGTACAAGCATCATCGCCGAGCGACCGAGGCTCAGCGCTTTGTTCATCGCGCGCATGTAGATTTCGGTTTTGCCGCTGCCGGTGACGCCGTGCAGCAGAAATGCCGAGTAAGCACCGGAGCTCATCTGTTGTTCGATCTGTGCGAGCACGGATGATTGTGCGGCAGTGAGTGTGTGCGCTGCGTCGCTGACGCCGAAAGTCTCAGCCAGTGGATCGCGGCGAACGGCGTCGTCGTAAATCTCGAGCAGTGATTTCTTTTCAAGGGACGCGATCGTGGAGGCGCTTACGTTCGCGGTTGTGAGCAATGCCTGCAACGACATTGGCCCACCACTGGTTTCGAGCGCGGAGAGGACGCGTTGTTGCGTGTCGGTCAGCTTTGTTTCTGCTCCATTCGCCAGCAGCCGAACAAAGCGGCGCAGCTTGGGTTTTACAAACTTCGAACCGGAGCGAGTCTTGGGAGTCATGCCCGGTGGGAGCGCGGCCTTAATCACCTCGCCGAGCGGACATGCGTAGTAATCGGCCACCCAGCGCGCGAGCTGCAAAATCTCGGGATTGCAGACCGGCTCGGAGTCGATGAGAACTTGAGCGTCTTTGATGTCCAAGTCGCTCAGGGTTGCGGGCAGCTCGTCGAGCAGGGAAACGATGTATGAGGTGACGAGATTCCTACCGAG
>DATHTI010000245.1:0-3100 GCA_035463335.1 Pyrinomonadaceae bacterium
CGTGTCAGCGGGACAAACATCTTATGAATTGTGTCGCTGTGTTTGGTCCAGTGCTGCGCAGACTCGCGCCAGACATCCAACATGTTTTCAGTCATCGTGAAAATCCTGTTAATCCTGTGAGACCACTTACCTCTTCTCGAATTACCACATCTCCAGCAAAACGAAACTCGTAACCATCCGACAGCTCGCGCGCCTCCTGTATTTGCGAGAACAGCTCGCGGCTTTTCGCAAGATGTACTGGCCGTTGCTCCACCGGTATCGCGGTCATGTCGCACGCCAGCGGCGATTGATTTTTACCAGTCATGTTGCAATGCTATCGAAATGTTTCCCAATAACAAAACCAGGCGTCTGCTTCTTATTAGCAACTCAACACTCTACGGCAGCGGGTATCTCGATCACGCAGAAGCCGAGATTCGCAGTTTCCTTGGCGACGTGAAACGAGTGCTGTTCGTGCCTTACGCATTGTTCGATCGAGATAAGTATGCCACGACAGCGCAACAGCGTTTTCAGAAGATGGGATACGAGCTGACGTCGGTCCATACGGCTGACGACCCGGCCGTGGCGGTGGAGGAAACGGATGCGGTTTTCATCGGTGGTGGAAATACGTTCCGGTTGTTGAAAGCGCTTTACGACTTCAAGCTGATTGATGCGATTCGTGATCGAGTGTCGAACGGAATGGCGTACATCGGATCGAGTGCCGGCTCGAATGTTGCCGCACCGACGATCAAAACCACGAACGACATGCCGATTGTGCAGCCGCCATCTTTCAACGCCCTTGGTCTGGTGTCGTTTCAAATCAATCCTCATTACCTCGATCCGGATCCGAATTCAAAGCACATGGGAGAGACGCGCGAAGAACGGCTCAGGCAGTTTCTCGAG
The DNA here is from genome assembly GCA_035463335.1 of Pyrinomonadaceae bacterium. Lineage (GTDB taxonomy): Bacteria > Acidobacteriota > Blastocatellia > Pyrinomonadales > Pyrinomonadaceae > PSRF01. Next base: position 880 of record DATHTI010000245.1, read on the forward strand.
GAAAATAACACGCCGGTCGTGGGTTTGAGAGAAGGTGCGATATTAAGAATTGAAGATAGTGAGACGACTTTGCGCGGATCTTCAGGGGCGAGGATTTTTCGAAAGGGGATGGAGGCGATCGAAATCTCGCCGGGCGCCTCGTTGGATGGTTTATTTTAACCACCGATTACATGGATGAAAGCCAGCCGCCGCTGAAACCGGCGCGGCGCAGGCCAGTCACAATCACGGGGCAGCGACGCATCATTCGCCAGATCAATCCCGTGCGGTAGTTTTCAATCATCATGATGATTGGTCCCTGGTCCAGGCCGTAGTAGCCCTTCGACACCCAACCCTTTCGCTTTCCGGAAGTGAACGTCGGGTTGTAACTACACTTGAATCCATACTGGTTAGTGATCTCAGGATGGTCTTTGTTCAAGCGTTGCAGCGACGGCAACACGACTTCCGGAGCAAACGGCAGCGACGCCGCCACCGCCCACGGCGCAAGCGTGCCGTCGTCAGGCCCGTAAGGAATCGAGCGCGCCTTATAACTAAAGAAACGCACGCGGCGACCATTGATGCGACGCTCTGCTGGTCCTGGACCATCGCTCGCCGTGATGCCCCAGCGAAAGCGATCGTAACCTACAAACTTCTTCGGGTTGCGCATCGCATAGGCTTGCTGCGCGTAGATCGCTCGCCGGCTGTTTTCGAAGTAGTTGATCGCTTTGCCGCGCATGTAGTCGTCCTGGATACCGCGGAAGTCGATCCACATGTGCGACAGGTGGTGAATGAACAATGGACCAGCGTAGACAAACTCGTGCCCGTAAAGTTTTTTCCACTTGTAAGTCCTGGTCCAGGCACTGTAGCTCTCTGCGGGCAGCGGAAATGTTGGTGAAGCGAGGCCAAGCACATAGAGGATCAGCGCTTCGCTGTATCCGGTCCAGCGATGCCGGATGAATCTCCGTTCCGGTCGCCAACCGTGTGAAACTGTCAGCGCGCCGTTCTGGGCCCAGTGCCAATCAGCGCGTTCGTAAAGCGCATCGGCAAGCGCACGAATCTCACGCTCGGCCTTCGTGTCACCATCGAAGTAAAACGCAGCGGTGAGTGCCCCGGCGAGAAGATACGTTGTGTCGATCGTCGAGATTTCGCAGTTGCCGGCGCGACGGCCGGTATTCATGTCGAGAAAGTGATAATAGAACCCGTGATAACCGGTTGCGTCTCGCTGCTCGCCTTGTGGAGCATCGTGAAAGAAGCGCAGCGTCGTCAGAGTTCGTTTGATTGCTTCGGCGCGTTTCATGTACTTTCGCTCGACCGCGATCGGGTAAGCCGTGAGCGCAAAGCCGACAGCAGCGATCGAAGCGGGTGATCCGCGGCGCGTGCTGTCGCGAACGAGGCCGTTATCGAGGTTCACCTCGTCTGAAAAGTATTTGAACGTGTCGTGTTCGAGACGGTCCAGCTCCTCATCTGTCAGCGACGGCTCTAATACTTTCATCTCGACGTCCTGCGCGGTTTCAAGTCGATCGTGATGGCGGCAACTGCGTGCGCCGGTAGACTCACTTTCAAAAACACGGAGCCATCATGATAGCGTAACGACTGTTTCTCGGTGACCACTTGCGAGGCTTTCTCTAATCGTTCTACGTCTTTATCACTGAGTGACTCCGGTTGGCCCATCTCGAGCCACAATCGTTTCGCGTTTGCATGATCTTCGTCGATGCGCTGGATGCGCGCCTCAACTGGTTCGGGTGCATTATCCAAACGAATGTGCAGGTCTTCAGTCTCAATCGAATGACCGGGCGTGGTGTGGTTTGTGAGCAACACAGTCACGCTCGACTCGTTCTGGATCACTGAGCAATCGACGGTCTCGTGCAGACCATCGACCAGCGACTGGCTGGCGCCAAGCTGGTGAAGCAACTCAAAGGCGCGATAGCCCGGCTTCGGAATTCCGTGTAGCGTGAGTAGGCCGAAGCCACCGTGAAACGGCTTTGACGGTAAGTAGTTTTCTTCGAAGATGTCGGAGAAGGTCCAAAAGGCGTAAGCGTCCACGAGCCCGTTTGCTTCCATGATCGTCGAAGCGATGAATGCGGCTGCGTATGGCTCGTCGTGTAATGGGTCCCACGGGTTCGATGAGGAATTCCATTCGGTGTAATAAACGGGCCGATTGCGCGCGTGGCTGCGTGTGTTTTGCGCCACCTCTCGCATGATGCCGCGCTGGCTTTTGAAGAGTTGCAACTCGGTGTCGTCGTCG
>DATHTI010000246.1:0-16261 GCA_035463335.1 Pyrinomonadaceae bacterium
GCGGGGATTTGCTCGGCTAATAGTTTCTTAATCACGTCTTCAGTCTCGTCGTAGTAGCCTTCACCGACATGACTCCAACGCACGCGCCCCTCTTTGTCCAGCACGAACAAAGTGGGCCACGCCTCGACGCCGTATGCTTTCCAGGTTGAGTAGTCCTGGTCAGTGAGTATGGGATATTTAATTCCCAGCCCTGCGACTTCGCGTCGCAATTGGTTTATGTCCCTTTCGAAGTCCAGCTCCGGAGTGTGCACGCCGATGATTGTTAGACCTTTATCACGATATTGCGTGTCCCACTTTTTGAGCGAAGGCAAGGTGTTGCGGCAGTTGTAACATGCGAACGTCCAGAACTCGATCAACACCACGCGTCCGCGCAGGCTCTTGAGCGTAAGCGGTTCGGAGTTGATCCATTGACCGCTCAGGATCTCGGGCGCCACCGGCGCTTTCGTTTCCTCAGTCATACTCGGAGAACCGATCATTTGACCTCCGGATGTCAGGCGCGAGATACCCGCGCTCACGACCGCCAGTGGTCCACGGCCCGTTGCGTAACCAACCGCCACGATCGCAACTGTCAAAATCAATAGCAGCGAGACAAAAATGATACTTTGCCGGTGCATGTCAATAGCTTTCATTCGCGCATGTAATGGCAGGTGTAGCCGCCCGGGTGCTTGCGCAGGTAGTCCTGGTGATAATCCTCGGCGCTGTACCAGGTCGACGCCGGCTCGATGCTCGTGGTGATTGGCCGCTTCCAGCGTCCAGACGCGCTGACGCGCTCGATAACGCGTTCCGCGATCGCCCGCTGCTCCTCTGTCTGCGGAAATATCGCCGAGCGGTATTGCGTCCCGACGTCGTTGCCCTGGCGGTTGAGCGTCGTGGGATCGTGCAGGCGAAAGAACCACCGCTCGAGCAATTCCTCGAAGCTGAGAATCGACGGGTCGAAAGTCACGCGGACCGACTCAGCGTGTCCGGACTTGCTGTGATGTGTGTCCTCATACCTCGGGTTCTCGAGGTGGCCGCCTGTGTAGCCAACCTCAGTGTCGATCACTCCGGGCACATCGCGCAGGATGTCCTCGACACCCCAGAAGCAGCCGCCCGCGAGCACGGCCACCTCAACCTGCTGCGTGCCGGCACTTGCGTAGCCTCCTTGTGCTGACGAGACGTTCGTGGCTTCATTTCCCTGGGCGCCATCCGGGCGCGTAACTTCTGATTGAGTCATCCGCATGCTCCTTTCTGTATGAGCTATGAGCCGATTTTGCGCCATCTCGTTGTCTATCAAAACCCTAGATCGCGCGAGTAGAAGATTACCCGATCGAGTTAGTGTTCGAGCAAGTCCCCGGTAGGGTGTCATTTGAATTTGTAAACAAATACGCTGAAGGCGTTCGCTAATTTGAGCCCAGATTACCCGATCGAGTTAGTGTTCGAGCAGTCGGTGGCGTGTCAGTTTGAATTTGTAAACAAATACGCCGAAGGCGTTCGCTAATTTGAGCCCAGGGTTCGAGCATCGCGAGAACCCTGGGACATGATTTTAAACGCGACCCAACCCTGAAAGGGTTAGCCGGTTGGCGAACCCTTTCAGGGTTCAATTAAGAATTTATGTTCTGACCCAGGGTTGTCGCTGCGCTCCAACCACTGGGCTGAAATTAGCGCACGCCTTCGGCGTAAAGTTTGGTCAATTTCAAGCTGATGCGCCACTAAGCTGTCGATAGTGCCGTAATTCCAGCTTCTTCTCTGTGCAACCTCTGTGTCCTCTGTGTCTCGGTGGTTGATAAATTCATGGCAAACACCCACCACAGAGACACAGAGGACACAGAGGTTGCACGGAGAAATCCAAATTAAGACACCGCCAAGCTCCCCGAACTCCTTTCCGGGGACTCTGCCAAGTGCTAAAATCTCCCGGTAAAAGATGACGACCGCAGAAGAGCCAATAACTGAAGAGCAGGAAGTCTTCCTTAAACACATCCAGAAGAAGGGGCTGAAGCGCACGTCTCAGCGCGACCTGATCCTGGATGTTTTTTTACGCACCGAAGAACACCTCTCAAACGAAGATCTCTACCAGCTCGTAAAAAAGGAAGATCCGACCGTCGGTCAAACAACCGTCTATCGCACGCTCAAGCTGCTCACTGAAGCCGGCCTCGCGCGTGAAGTGCGCTTCGGCGACGGGCGCGCGCACTACGAACACAACTACAAACATCAACATCACGATCACATGATCTGTTCGGAGTGCGGCAAGATCATCGAGTTCTTTTCGGCTGAGCTCGAAGCGATCCAGGACGCGATGGCCGCGAAGCATCACTTCGAAATCACGCAGCACTTGTTGCGCATCATCGGTATCTGCGCGCAATGCCAGGCGGCGCGCCGGCAAGGCGAACGGACCCTCACTGCCCGCTCGTAGATTTTGCAGAAGTCTCCCCCGGATTTACACTAGCCAAACAGATTACACAGCGGTTGGAGGTTGGGCATGAGTGTCTCAATTACGTTTGAACCTTCCGGCATCAACGGTCTCGTCGCCGAGGGAACTTATCTCATTGACGCCGCACGGCGTATGGGCGCACCACTCGGAGCCGGATGTACGGCCGGAAAAGGCGAGTGCCCGTCATGTGTTGTGTCGGTAAAAGCAGGTGCGAACTTACTTTCGCCACCGAGCGTCGCTGAAGAGCAACAGCTCGGTGCAGAACAGTTGGACCAGTCGTTGCGACTCGCGTGTCACGTTAAGCTCGAGAACCACGGCGACGTCGTGGTAATGGCTGTGCCGCGACCGCAGAGATCAGAGCCAGTCGACGACGGAGCAGAGCTGATGAAGAAATTCGGCGCACTGCCACTCGGCAAGAAGCTGTCGACGCTGATGCAGTTGGAAGCGATCGCTATGTCGGAAGCGTTCGATTCGGCGATCGAGAAGCCGCTCGCGTTTGGATCGAAGACGTTTGATAAGATTCTTAACAAGACGAAAGCGAGGAATGCGGAGAAGAAGAAGTAAATTCCGGTTGAAGGCGTGATTGTAGATGCATCTCTTAGACAGGTTTACGGGGTTGACGAAGATGGTGGTGCTGGTGGCGCCGCTATTCTTTATTGGCTGCCCTAAAGAGGGTCCGCCGGTGAGACCGCGTGCTAGCGTCTCGAGTACCTCGCGTTCGGTAACTCCATCGCCGCCGGTTGTCGCAGCGTTCAACGGTGAGCGTGCGATGGACCACGTGAAAAAGCAGATCGATTTTGGACCACGCCCTCCCGGCACCGAACAGCTCGCAAAGACACGCGCTTACATCACGAAGGAATTGAAGTCGTATGGACTGACAGTTTCACTCGACGAGTTCACGGCCACGACGCCGCAGGGTGAAAAGAAGATGGCTAACATCGTCGCCGAGATCCCGGGCGAGACTAAAACACTGATCCTGATCTCGAGTCACTACGAGACCAAGTTTTACAAAAACATGAATTTCGTCGGCGCCAACGATCCCGCGGCGTCAGTTGGAACACTGATCGAAATCGGTCGAGTGCTGGGCAGCCGCAGGGAAAAGCCAAAAGTAACGTATCGACTCGTGTTTTTCGACGGTGAAGAATCGTTTTGCGAAGGGTGGTCTGAGTGTGGTGACGAAGAGAACCCCGACAACACTTATGGCAGCCGTCACTACGTTTCGCAATTGCGCGCGCGCAACGAGCTGGAGAATACGCGAGCGATGATCCTGCTCGACATGATGGGTTATAAGAATCTCGAGCTGGGCCGCGACCCGGCGAGCACGAGGTGGTTGCAGGACATCATCTGGCAAACCGGACGCGAGCTCGGATATGGGAAAGTGTTTGTCGATCGTGAAGAGGGTGTTGGTGGTGACGATCACGAGCCGTTTCTGCAAGCGGGCGTGGATGCGGTCGATATCATTCAACTGAATTCGTATCCACACTGGCACAGGGCTGACGATACGATCGATAAAGTGTCAGCGCAGAGTATGAAGATCGTTGGCGAGACGGTGCTGGCGAGCTTGCCGAAGATCATTGAACACGTGACACAAAAGGGCACAAACGATAAGTAGCCACAAAAGGCACAAAGAGTTCTGAAAAACATTTTGTGCTTTTGGTGCCTTTTTGTGGCTAAAAAATAAAGGAAGAGGGGAGCGATGCTTACATCACCCGAGATACTTGTTCCGATAGATTTTTCAGCTTGCTCGGTGAACGCGCTGCGCGTTGCAATCGGAATGGCGTCGCCGGAAGGCGATCTTACTTTGCTTCATGTCGTTGACGAAGATTTCATTCGGGCGGCCGTCGCTGCCGGAATGGGATCGACCGAAGATCTCCGCACGCGTCTCAAGGAACAAGCGGAGGCGAGTTTTGCGAATGTGCTCGAAGGAATCGAAACCGGCAACGTCGAGATCGAAAAGATGGTCGTCATCGGACTTCCGTTTGTCGAGATCCTGAAGATTGCTCGTGATCTGGACTTGCCGATGATCGTGATGGGAATCAGAGGCCAGTCAACGCCCGCTGAAGAGATTCTTTTTGGCTCGACGGCGGAGAAAGTGTTGCGCGGCACGCGCGTGCCGGTGCTTTGCGTGCCCTACTAATCCCCAACTATGAAAAGAATCGCAGTCATTCCCGGTGACGGAATTGGTCCTGAAGTGTTGCGCGAAGCCGTCCGCGTGCTGCGTCACTTGCAGCAAGCCAATGGTCTCGAGCTCGAGCTGGTCGATTTCGATTGGGGCGCGGAAAAGTTTCTTCGCGACGGTGTGACGCTGCCTGAAGGCGCGCTCGAGATGTTGACGGCGGAGTTTGATGCGATCCTCGCGGGCGCGTTCGGCGATCCGCGCGTGCCGTCAAACAAACACGCCGAAGACATTCTTCTCGGCATGCGGCGTGGTCTCGATCTTTATATCAATCTCAGGCCTGTGCGCCTGCTCCACGATCGACTCACGCCGCTGCTCAACCGCAAAACTACCGACATCGATTTCGTTGTCTTCCGCGAAAATACTGAGGGCGCATACGTCGCTGCCGGTGGTTTTCTGAAACACGGAACTGCCGACGAGATCGCGCTACAGGACGAAGTCAACACGCGGCGCGGTGTGGAAAGGATCATCGTTGCTGCATTCGAGTACGCGCGCGCAAACGGGCGTAAGCGCGTGACGATGGCTGATAAGTCAAACGTACAACGCTTTGGCGGCGATCTGTGGCAACGTGTTTTCAAGGAAGTCGCGGAAGGTTATACGGAAATTGCTGCGAATCACCAGTACGTTGATGCCACCGCGATGCACATGGTGCTCGATCCGTCGCAGTACGACGTAATCGTCACCAACAATCTTTTTGGCGATATTCTGACTGATCTCGGCGCCGCGATTCAGGGCGGGCTCGGCCTCGCTGCTTCAGGAAATATTCATCCGGGGAAAGTCTCGCTCTTCGAGCCCGTGCATGGCAGCGCGCCGCCGCTTGCGGGCAAAGGAATCGCGAATCCGATTGGGTCTATTCTGACCCTCGCGATGATGTTAGAATACCTGGGCTTCCAAACTTTGAGTAACGAAATCGAGGACGCTGTTCGCGGCGCGATCTCTGCAAACGAAACTACCAGAGATCTTGGCGGACAACTCTCTACAGAACAGGCAGGCGCCGCGATCATCGCGCGTCTCGGGAAGCAGTAAAAGCAATTGCGTTTCTTCTCTGTGAAGCCTCTGTGTTCTCTGTGTCTCGGTGGTTAATACACCAGAGAGACACAGAGGACACAGAGGTTGCACAGAGAAGCAGAAAGTGGAGGAGTAAGGAGTTATGACGAGCGCAGGGAAACTCACGACGAAGGCGATCGCGGTTATCGTAATTGTGGCGATGCTGGATGCGGTGGGAGTTCCACCCGTAATCATGGTGCTTTTCACCGGGATGTGCTTTGTTATCTGGCTCTTTGCTCGTCGCGCGCAGGCGCGTGAAGTTGAGCGCATTTTTGATTTCTACATCGCCGCGGATGCGGTGCTTCGTGAAGAAGAACGACGCTGGTACGGTTTCGAGATCGCGGAAGTGATCGAACACGGCGAGAGCCTGCTCGAGATGATGCCCGATCCGCCGCCGTTGAATTACTACGCGCTCGGGGCGCTCTATCAACGACTCGGGAATCACGCCGCCAGTGTCGAATATCTTTCACGCGTAACTGAAGATGAGCAGTACGACGAAACTCATCGCACTGCGCCTTCGCCACAGCTTCGTCGTTATGTTTCGATGCTCCGGCGTATCGAGTACCAGCCGTCACTCGCGCCACAGTCACTCGCGGCAGTCCGCAGTTTGGAACGCGCCCGACATCGCAATGCGAGCAAGCTGCTGGTCGAGAGTCGCGCACTTGTGGAGGCAGCACCGCCCGTGGTGAAGGAAGAGAAGCCTGCGCCGGAAGCGACGGTGAACGAACCGATGTTCGCGCCGTCTACGCCGTTGAGTGCGATCTCTGCGCCACCGCCGATAACAACAGTGCTGCACGACGTTTACGACGTTCACAAAGACGAAACCAGAGCGAGTAACTAACGCGACTTGTTCGAATCCCTGACAGCGGAAATCATTGCGATCGGATCGGAGCTACTTGCGCCCGATCGCACTGATACAAATAGTCTCTGGCTCACCGAACAGCTCAACCGCCTCGGAATCGAAGTCAAGCTCAAGACCATCGTCGGCGACGATGATGCCCGCCTCGAAGAAGCAATCAAAGACGCTGTGCGCCGCTCGAAAGTGGTGATCACCACCGGCGGTCTTGGTCCAACCGAAGACGACATCACACGCAAGATCACTGCACGCGCACTAGGGAAGCGACTCTTGTTAGACGAAGTTGTATTGGCAGAGATCCGGCAGCGGTTCCAGAGTTTTGGAGTGACGATGCCGGAGCGGAATTCGCGCCAGGCGATGGTGATCGAAGACGCTCAAGTGCTTCCGAATCCAAACGGCACGGCGCCGGGAATGTTTATCGATCACCAGGGCACGGCCATCGTGCTACTGCCCGGACCGCCGCGTGAGATGCATCCGATGTTCGACAATCACGTCGCCGAAAAACTTGCCGGACGTGCGGGAAGTTTGTGTGTCGTGCGGCGCATGTTGCGTGTAGCGGGCATGGGTGAGTCTGCGGTTGATGAGAAGATCGCGCCGGTCTATACGCAGTACGACAATCCGGTGACGACGATCCTTTTCAATCAGAGTGAGATTGAGATCCACCTGACCGCGCGCGGGCGCAATGAGAAGGAAGCGACGGAGCTGCTTGATCGTTTGTCAGCGCAGATCGAAGAGCGACTCGGGAATGCAGTGTTCTCGTTTGCGGGTGAACGGATGGAGGAAGTTGTCGGGTTGAAACTTTCTTTGGGTGGTTACACGCTCGCTGTTGCGGAGAGTTGTACAGGTGGTTTGCTGGCGCAGCGGATCACGGACGTGCCCGGATCGTCGAAGTACTTCATCGGTGGTGTGATTGCGTATGCGAATGAGGTGAAGACGGAGGAGCTCGGTGTCGAGCCGATGTTGTTGATGGAGCATGGGGCGGTGAGTGCGCCTGTTGCCGAGGCGATGGCTGAAGGCGTTCGCGAGCGTATGGGAACTGATTTTGGATTGTCGATCACGGGGATTGCCGGCCCTGGCGGCGGTACTGAAGAGAAGCCGGTCGGGACGGTTTTCATCGCGCTCGCTGACGAAGTGAAGACCGAGCATCGACGGCTTAACCTGCCGGGCGATCGAAATCTGATCCGCTGGCGCGCCTCGCAGGCCGCCCTCGACCTCCTGCGACGCCGTTTGTTGTGATTATTTAACCGCGGATGACACGGATTATTATTCCGATTGTTGCCTACCTTATTGGATCGATTCCGTTTGGTTATTTGATCGTGCGGAGGAAGATTGGCGCGGACATCAGGCAGACGGGATCGGGTGGGACCGGGGCGACGAATGTTTCGCGGCGGGCAGGCAAGATGGCGGGTGTGTTGACGTTGCTGCTCGATGCGGCGAAGGGATGTGTCGCAGTGCTGATCGCGAAGGCTGCCAGCGGCGATGATTGGGTGATCGCGGCGGCGGCAATTGCGGCGCTTGTAGGTCATATTTATCCGGTGTGGTTGGGTTTTCGTGGCGGCAAAGGTGTGGCGACAGGTGTTGGGATCTTTCTCGTGCTCGCTCCGGTTGCCGTGTTGTTTGCGGGCGTGATCTTCGTCGCGATCGTGGCGTTGACACGTTACGTGTCGCTGGGTTCTATCATCGCTGCGATGCTGATCCCCGTATTTGTCTGGTTGCTGAGTGACTTGCGGCCTTTGTTGATTGCAGCAGTCGTGGGAGCGGCGCTGATCGTGTTCGCGCATCGTGGCAACATACAACGGCTGGCGTCGGGAACGGAGTCGCGGATCTGAAGGATGAAACAGATCGCAGTTATCGGTGCGGGCAGTTGGGGCACAGCATTGGCCGTCATGGCTGCGCACGCCGGACACACCGTCCGCTTGTGGTCGAGAAATGACGCCGTCATCAGCTCAATCAACGAGCAGCACGTGAACGCCAGTTATCTCAGCTCGACGTCGATTCCAATCGGCGTGACTGCAACCGGCGACATTGAAAACGCGCTGCAAGACGCGTCGATGGTCCTGCTTGCTGTTCCGTCCCACGCGGCGCGAGAAACGCTGATTGCCATGTCATCGCACTTGCGCGAAGACGCAATCATCGTCAACGTCGCTAAAGGCATCGAGATCGAAAGCGGTAAACGAATTTCAGAGATCGCGAAAGAAGTTGTTTCGGCGTCACATCCGTTTGTGGCATTGTCTGGCCCATCGTTCGCAAAAGAAGTCGTCGCCGGACACCCGACTGCAATCGTCGCGGCGAGTAAAGACAACATGGCGGCACGCACGGTTCAGAACGATCTGAGCTTTGAAAATTTACGCATCTACACGAACGCTGACGTTGTCGGGACGGAGGTCGGTGGATCGGTGAAGAACGTGATGGCGATCGCCGCGGGCATGGCCGCCGGCCTCGGCTTCGGCACTAACAGTGTCGCCGCGCTCATCACGCGTGGTCTCGCCGAGATTACACGCCTGGCGCGACGCGAAGGTGCGCAGATCGAGACGTTGATGGGTCTTGCCGGCCTCGGCGATCTGGTGCTGACGTGTACCGGTAGTCTTTCGCGAAACCGTTTTGTCGGCGAAGAGCTCGGCAAAGGAAGGACGCTCGCCGAGATCACTGCGGGTCTGAGTGAAGTCGCGGAAGGCATCAACACCGCGCGCGCCGTGAAGAAACTCGCAGACCGCGCTAATCTCGAGATGCCGATCACGAATGAAGTCAACGCAGTGCTGTACGACGGCAAGCCCGCGCGCGATGCCGTCACCGAATTAATGAGCCGCCCGTTGCGGGAAGAGAATCCGCGTTAATCCGCGCCGATCCGCGGCAAATAAAAAAAGGAGCCCACTAATGTTGAAGCCCCTCTCTCTCTGTCTAACCGTCGTCCTGTTTCTTTCAGCAGTCGCAGTCCACGCGCAGAACGGCATACCGCCAAAACAGACTGACCTCCTGAAGCCGTTGCAGTATCGCAGCATCGGTCCTTATCGCGGCGGACGCTCGGCAGCGGTCGCAGGCGTTCCTTCGCAGCCGTTTGTTTTTTACTACGGCGCGACGGGCGGCGGCGTTTGGAAGACGACTGACGGCGGCATCAACTGGGAATCAGTCAGTGATAACTCGGTATTTGGCACGGGCTCCGTCGGTGCGATCGCCGTCGCCGATTCTGATCCGAATACGATCTACGTCGGCATGGGTGAGTCGCCGATTCGCGGCAACGTCTCGCACGGCGACGGTGTTTACAAGTCAAACGATGCAGGGAAGACGTGGAAGCGCGTCGGTCTCGAGGACACGCGACAGATCCCGCGCATCAGAGTGCATCCGAAGAACCCCGATCTGGTTTACGTCGCGGCGTTGGGCCACGTTTGGGGACCAAACGAGCAGCGCGGCGTGTTTCGCTCGAAAGACGGCGGCAAGACGTGGGAGAAGATTCTTAACCGCGGCAACAAAGCCGGCGCGATCGATTTGATTCTCGATCCCACTAATCCCAACATCATCTATGCAGGTTTCTGGGAAGTCTATCGCAAACCCTGGACGCTCGAGAGTGGTGGTCCAGGCAGCGGGATCTTTAAATCGACTGACGGCGGCGACACGTGGAATGAGCTGACGCGAAATCCCGGCCTGCCGAAAGGCATGATCGGCAAAGTCGGCATCACGGTCTCACCCGCGAACCCCGAGCGCGTCTGGGCCATCGTCGAAGCTGAAGATGGTGGTGTGTTTCGTTCCGACAACGGCGGCAACACCTGGACGAAGGTCAATGAAGAGCGTCGCCTGCGCCAGCGCGCGTGGTATTACACGCGCATCTACGCCGATCCAAAGAACGCTGACTCAGTTTACGTTTTGAACGTCGGCTTCTTCCGATCGAACGACGGTGGCCGCACTTACACTCCTATTTCCGTTCCGCACGGCGACAACCACGATCTATGGATCGCGCCGGACGATCCGAATCGCATGGTCCAGAGCAACGACGGCGGCGCGAATGTTTCGTACAACGGCGGCCGGAGCTGGACCGAGCAGGATCAACCCACCGCGCAGTTTTATCGCGTCGCGCTCGACAACGACTTTCCTTACAACCTTTACGGCGCGCAGCAGGACAACTCGACTGTCCGCATCGCGAGTCGCACGACTGAAGGCAGCATCGGCACGAGTGACTGGTACGACGTCGGTGGCGGCGAGTCAGGCTGGATCGCGCCGTCGCCGAAAGATTCGAATATCGTGTTTGCGGGTTCTTACGGTGGCTTGACGACGCGATACGATAAACGCACCGGCCAGCAACGCGACATCAATCCATACCCGAACAATCCGATGGGCTCGGGCGCGGATGTGTTGAAGTATCGTTTCCAATGGAACTTCCCGTTGCTGTTCTCGCCACACGATCCAAACAAGCTCTACTCCGCGGCAAACGTGTTGTTCGTCTCGATGGACGAGGGCAGCAGTTGGCAGATCATCAGTCCCGATCTGACGCGCAACGATAAATCGAAGCAGGGCGCGTCTGGTGGACCAATAACCAAAGACAACACGAGCGTCGAGTACTACGCGACGATCTTCGCCCTGATGGAATCCCCCGTGCAGGCCGGGACGATCTGGACCGGCAGCGATGATGGCCTGGTCCATGTGTCACGCGACGGCGGCAAGAACTGGTCGAACGTGACACCGCCTTCGAACATCATGCCTGAGTGGATCCAGATCAACTCGATCGAGGCTTCGCCGCACGATCCGGGCACGGCGTACGTTGCCGGGACCATGTACAAGTGGGACGACAACAAGCCCTATCTCTATCGCACGAGCGACTACGGCAAGACGTGGAAGAAGATCACGAGTGGAATCCCGGACACGGCGTTTACGCGGGTAATTCGCGAAGATCCAAACAAGCGTGGATTGCTTTACGCAGGCACTGAGACGGGAATGTACGTGTCGTTTGATAACGGCGAGCGGTGGCAGTCGTTGCAGTTGAATTTACCGGTTGTGCCGATCACCGATCTGGCGATTCAGAAACGTGAGAAGGAGCTGGTGGTCGCAACGCAGGGGCGATCGTTCTGGATTCTCGACGATCTGCCGGTGCTGCACCAGATGATGGATGCTGGTGGTCTTGGGGCGGCAAGTGAGACGCGGCTTTACCAGCCGAAGCAGAGCTATCGCATGCCGGGCGGCGGTGGTTTCCCGCTTGGACCAACGGCGACAGTGGGCCGGAATCCGGCGAACGGCGTTGTCGTTTACTATTCGCTGAAAGCGAAGCCCACTTCGGATGTCGATCTGGAGTTTTTAGACGCGGCAGGGAAGTCGATCAGGAAGTTTACGGCGCGAGTCGCTCGTCCGGGTCAGGGCGCTGCGCCCGCGGGACCGCCGCCTGCAGGTGAAGGTGGCGGGTTTGGTGGTGGTGGCGCGGCGCCGCCCGTGCCGGTTGAAGTGGGGCTCAATCGTTTTGTCTGGGACACGCGCTATCCTGACGCCGTGCGGTTCCCCGGAATGATCCTTTGGGCAGGCGAGACGCGTGGTCCAAAGCTCGTGCCTGGAAGTTACCAGGTGAAGCTCACTGTCGATGGCAAGAGCTACACGCAGCCGTTCGAGATCAAAGCCGATCCGCGGGTGACGACGACAGCGGCTGATTATGCGAAGCAGCTCGAGCTGAATTTGAAGATTCGCGACAAGCTGACAGAAACGCACAATGCGATCATTCAGATTCGCGACGTGCGCAGGCAGGTTGAAGACTTGTTGAAGCGCGTTGCGGGTCAGCCGAATTTCAAAGTAGTTAACGATGCGGGCACGGCGCTTAACAAGAACCTGACCGCGATCGAAGAGACGCTCTACCAGACGAAGAACCAGAGCAACCAGGATCCTTTGAACTACCCGATCCGTTTGAACAACAAGCTCGCGGCGCTCGGCGGTGTGGTGGCGAGTGCGGAAGCCGCGCCGAACGCGCAATCGTATGCCGTGTATGATGAACTGGTCACGCAAATTGATGCGCAGTTGCAAAAGCTCGCGCAGTTAATGCGAACCGATGTGCCGGCGTTCAATCAACTAGTGAAAGATCAGAATATTCCGGCGGTTGTGGTGAAGCCGTGATAACTATTAAGCGACTCGAAGAAATAACGGGTGCGAGGCTTAGCGGTGATGGAACACGGATCGTCACGGAAGTAAGTCACGATTCGCGCCGTGTTGGTCCAGGTGCGCTGTTCGCCGCTGTTACTGGGGCGTTGTTTGATGCGCACAAGTTTGTTCCCACCGTGATGGAGCAGGGCGCGGCGGGCGTGTTGTCGGAGCGTCCGGTGCCGGAAGGTTTTACGGGTGCGTGGTTGCAGGTGGACAACATCCGGCGCGCGATGGCGCTTGCGGCTGCGGAGGTCCAAAACCATCCATCACGCGAGCTGCAACTCGTTGGCATCACCGGCACCAACGGCAAGACAACGACCGCCTACTTGATAGCTTCGATTCCAGAAGAAGCAGGCGAGCCGGTGGCGATGACGGGGACCGTCGAATATCGTCTCGGCAAGGAGCGCTTCAAGGCCGATCGCACTACGCCTGAAGCTCCCGACATGCAGCGTCTGCTCCGTCGCGCTGTCGAGATTGGTTGTCGCACGGCCGTGATGGAATGTTCGTCGCAGGCGATGGACTTCCATCGTTGTGACGAGCTGGAATACGCCGTTGCCGTGTTTACAAATCTCACGCGCGATCACCTCGACTACCACAAGACGATGGAGAATTACTGGTACGCGAAACAGCGACTGTTTGACGGCCGGCTGGGAACGCGGCCGCGCCACTCCGTCATCAATGTGGACGATCCGTATGGTGTTGAGCTTGCAGCATCGCTCGAGAAAGACGGTTTGCATGTGATTCGATACGCCGTGAATAGCGATGCTGACGTGACCGCTCGCGAGCCGGAGTTTTCGTTGAGTGGAATGCGCTTTCGACTCAAGACACCGGCGGGCGAGCGCGAGTTTCATTCACCGCTGGTTGGTCCACCGCACATCTACAACACGCTCGCGGCAGTTGCGAGCGGGCTTGCCCTCGGTTATAGCTTTGATGTCGTGACAGCAGCGCTCGAGAAGTGTACTGGTGCGCCGGGACGTTTCGAGCGCGTGGCCCATGATGGAGGTTTTTCGGTCGTTGTTGATTACGCGCACAGCGATGATGCGTTGTTGAATGTGTTGCGCACGGCGCGCGAGGTGGTGAAGGGGAAGATCATCACGGTGTTTGGGTGTGGCGGCGATCGCGACCGGACGAAGCGAGCGCCGATGGGCGAAGCGGCGGGCAGCTTGAGTGACGTCGTGATTCTCACGTCTGACAACCCGCGCACTGAAGATCCCGAGCAGATACTCTGCGATGCAGAGGAGGGAATTCAGCGCACGGGCAAGCCGTATCGCAAGATCCTGGACCGGACCGAAGCTATCCACCAGGCGATCGCCGAAGCGCAGGCCGGCGATCTCGTGTTGATTGCCGGGAAGGGCCACGAGGATTACCAGATCATCGGCCGTGAGACGTTTCACTTCGACGATAAGGAAGTCGCGCGCGCCGCGCTGTTACAAAGAGGCTAGTATTGCCACAAAAAGGCACAAAATACGCAAGAGCATTCATGTGTGTTTGGTGCCTTTTTCTGGCAACTTCTGTTTACGGTCAAGCGACGACGATCGCCACTATCAAAGACAAATCAGTCTCGGAGAGCAGCGGGCTTGTCGCTTCTCGCACAACACCAGGCGCGTACTGGACACACAACGACTCGGGCGATGGTCCATTCATCTATGCCTTCGACACGCGTGGTAATTCCTACGGCGCCTTTCGCGTGAACGGCGCCCACGCACGCGATTGGGAAGACATCGCTGCCGGTCCTGGTCCACAACCAAACAGATCGTACTTATACATCGGCGACATTGGTGACAACAATTCGGTGCGCCCGGAAGTGGTCGTCTATCGCGTCGCCGAGCCGGTTCTCTCATCTGCGACGCGCAAGTTCACGAAGACTCGCCCCGGAACTACTGAGCCTGCTGAGGCGATTAGACTTAAATATCCCGACGGTAGTCACGACGCCGAAGCCCTGCTGGTCCATCCACGTACGGGAAACATCTACATCGTCACGAAGGTCTTGATCGCGAACCCGGGAGTTTACGAAGCAGTCGCTCCGTTCAGGGCAGGCCAGTTGATCACGATGCGACGAGCCGGTGAGGCGCGTGTGCCGAGTCTCTTTGGCGGCATCATCACGGGCGGCAGTATCTCTCCTGACGGGAGGCACGTCGCGCTGTGTGATTATTTTCAGGGTTACGAGCTGGTGTTACCGGCAGGCGCTTCCAACTTCGACGATATTTGGAAACAAAGGATGACAGGCTTCGACCTGGGCAAGCGCAAACAGGGCGAATCAATCACCTACCGCCTCGACGGAAAAGCGCTCCTCGCCACCAGCGAAGGCAAACAGTCCCCACTCATCCAGGTCTTACGTAATTAATTATGTGCCTTTTGTGACTTCTGTGCCTTTTTGTGATCTGCTTAGCAGCCAGTAAACAGGCAGGCCGAGAAGTATCAGGCCGAGACCGATCGCGGATTGCCGCGGCGTGTTGCGGATGGTCTGGTAGATCAGCCATCCGGAGACGCTAATGAATACGATCGGCGTGAACGGATAACCCCACGTACGATAAGGCCGCTCCGCTTCCGGCATTCGTCTACGGAAAAGGAAGATCGATCCGGCGACGAGTATGTAGAACAAAGTCAACGCAAAGACAGCGTAGTCAGTGATCGTGTCGAAAGATCCTGAGAGCGCCACTACACACGCCCAAAACATCTGGACCATAAGTGCTCGCACCGGCACATGCGTGCGTGGCGAGACGTGCGCGAGACTCTTGACGATCAGTCCATCTTTCGCAAGCGCATAAGGTATGCGAGCGGTTGCCAGCAGCGACGCATGCAGCGCACCGAACGACGACGTCATCATCGCTGCGGCCATCAGTGTCACTGCACCGGCGCCGAGTAATCTTTGAACTACCTCCGCTGCTACCGACGAAGACGCCGGCACACTCGCCACCTCCGTCGGTGTGAGCACGTGGAAGTAGCTCACGTTCACAAACATATAAAGCCCCATCACCACGAGCCCGCCGCCGATCAACGCGAGGGGCAGATTGCGAGCCGGTTTCTTCACTTCACCCGCAAGAAACGTGATGTTGTTCCAGCCGTCGTAAGCCCAGAGCGCGCCGAGCATCGCGGCCGCGAATCCGGCGATGCCGCCGGTTGTGATCGCGACGCCCTCACAAGTGCCGCCAGTGTTTACCTGGCTGAGATGGCCCCAATCACCGCCGCTGTAAAAGAAAGCTCCGAAACCGATACCGAGCAGCATCAACAGCTTCAAGCCGGTGAGCACACTCGCAACACCACCACTCACGCGCACTGCCGCGCAGTTGATCAGTGACGTGACAATGATGGCGGTGAGCGCAACGAGCTGCAGGCGGCCGAATGAAACGACGTGCCCGCCTGGGACCGTGTAGGTGAAGTACACCGTGTCCAATGCGCCTTTAACAAGATCGTTGAGGAAGATTGCGAAGCCGACTGCGAGCGCCGCGGCCGAAGCAGTACGTGCGATCAGAAACTGGGCCCAGCCGTAGATGAAACTCAACGGCCTGCCATACGCATCGCGGATAATGCCGTACTCGCCCGCGGCGCGCGGCATCATTGCGAGCAGTTCCGCGTACGTGAGCGCGCCGGCGAGTGAAAGAAAACCGGCGATCACCCAAACGATCAGCGCCTTCCCCGGCGTGCCGACGTTACACGTCATCACCCG
>DATHTI010000247.1:0-3460 GCA_035463335.1 Pyrinomonadaceae bacterium
GTGCGGAGTCGGTTGTGTTTTATGACTACGCGGAGCTGTTGGCGTGTTTGACGGCGGATTGGTGCAGTGGTTTAGCGGCGACACGTTGGTGGTGGCAGGCGTTGCTCAAGCGCGGTGATGTGTCGCAAATCATTAGGCAGCTTTGGCGCGAGAAGATCGAGTATGTGCCGGCGGCGCTGGAGCATGTGGTTAGGAAGGGTGTGGTTGTCGAGTTTGTGAGCCGGTTGAGTGATGTTGAGGTGATGGAGATCGTGGAGCGCGTGATTTCGGTGTTTGGTGTAACACGGATTGCACGGATCAAAGCCACTGATTTTTTCCCGTTATACGAGGCGCGCGAGGAACGATACGTACCACGGCTCAGACGTGAGATGCCGTGGAAGCACGTCGTCCCGGAAAGCGATACACCACAGTTGCGACCGGTGCAGCAGCTCTTTGTTGGTACCGTTTTGATGGTCTATCGCGCGCCGGCGCGTGTGCGGACGGTGAGTTTCGCGCGTGAGGTTGAACACTGGATTCAGGAACACGTGATTGTAGAAGCGCCGCCCGCGCAAGCGCAACAGATCGCCACGATCGAAGAAACAAAACAACCTACATCTATTCACGCCCCTAAACCCCTGGCGACAATCCGCGAAAATCCGATTAACACGGATCAAGTAGTCTCCAAGCCCGCCCCGACACCAGAGGGATCCGTAAAATCCGCGGTTAAAACACCAGAGCCAATCAAGCTCGCCAATGCAATTTTCCATTATGAAGAACCCGCTGAAGTCACGACTGTTGTACCCGTTACTGAAACCGATCCGATTATCGAAACACCACCACCTGAACCAGTCGAGGTGTCCGCAACTGCACCTGAACCGCTCGACGACATCACGATCGAAACAGACTTAGGCGGCCTATTCTACTTAATCAACCTCGCTATCTTCCTCGAAATCTACAACGACTTCACCAGCCCGGTAGAGAAGCTTCACGACGACTTGAGCATCTGGGACTTCGTCGCGATTGTCGGAAAAGAAATCGATCAGGAAAACAGCGATGACGAGATTTGGGAGTTCCTCAGAAACCTCGCCGATCGTGATCATGAGTTGATCACACCGGCATGGTTGCTAGATCTTCTCCCGCACATACGCGCACGGTTAAACCTCGCCCTCGGCATCAATGACGATCTCGCCCCAATCCTCCTGCATCATCACGCGAAGGTAACGATCACCCCGACACATCTCGACGTCCACTTCTCCCTCTGCGATCACCCGATCGAAATACGCCTCTCAGGTCTGGACCGCAATCCCGGCTGGATGCCCGCCGCCGGCCGATTCATCGCTTTTCACTATGACTAAAAAGATGCGAAAAAATCTATTCGACGGTTTGCAGCCGACTCCGGCCGAGCACTTCAAGCTGTATTTCTATGGAGCCGTCCTTAGCCTCTTCCATCACGTGGTCCAGGTGTACGGCTCGAGTGAATCAGCCTTCAAAGAATTCCCTTTTCTCATCGGCTACAACAACGAGCTCGCCGACGGCGGCCTCGACGGCGTCCACTCGACTGAAGCCGTTTCGTGGTGGCTCGAGTCGCTGCAAGCATGGGAGCAAAAGGCAACGGGCCATCTGCCGTTGCAGGCCCTCCGCAAAGCCGCAGGGTTGGACCACTCCGCGCTGGTCCTGCTCACGACCGTGGGGCTAATCGAGGAAGATCTGCGGTTTGGCGTCGTATTCGAAACAATGCAGGGCTCGCCCGGCCAGCATCGCGCGACGCCGAGTTTGCTCAATACGTGGGGACGCGACGAAGCACACTGGCGCGACGCGCGCAAGAACCTGCGACAGATGCGCGAGCTCGGACTCGTGCGCGTCGTCAACCCCGAGTCACCGCGTCTCGAATGGGCGCTGGAAGTGCCGAGCGCGTTGTGGGACGCGCTGCGTGGCGAGCAAAACGAGATCCCCGGGCCGGGCATGCGCTATCGCCGTCCGGCTGAGCTCTCCACGATGGACGACCTGATCCTGCCGCCCGATATACATGAAAAAGTACGCGCGATTCCGGGACTATTTCTCGCCGGCGAAGCGCAAACATTAATGGTGCGCGGCGCTTACCGTAATGGACGCCGCACGATCTTCAGCGCGATCGCACGCGAGCTCAATCTCGGACTACTCGAAATCAAAGGCATCACGGGGTCACATGACGAGCGTTTCCGCGTTGCTGGTCCACTCGCCACTGCGCTCAACGCGTTGCCCGTGATCGTTCTCGATCTCGAGCCGCGCGAGAGCATCGAGATTCCGCGTCTTTCCGCATGCAATTCGCCCAGCGGTATCGTGCTCAGCAAACAAGGCGGCGTCAGTGGGGAAGGTGCAGAACGCGCACTCGTGATTAGTCTTGATATGCCCGATCCGGATTTACGGAAACAACACTGGCAGCGCGCCTGTCACGAAAGCAAACTCCGCGATCCCGACACTGTCAGCGAGCGCTTTCGCATCACTTCGGGAAACATTCATCGCGTAGCGCGGCTGGCTGAATCGTATGCGGCGTTGGGCAAGCGCAAAGAGATCACGCTCGCTGACGCACAACGCGCGACCCGCTCGTTGAATCGCCAGATCCTCGATGCACTCGCTATTCGTCTTTCGGCGTCAGGCGACTGGTCGCAGCTCGCTGTTGGTGGAGAAACGCGACGCGAGCTGGAGAGCCTCGTCAGTCGTTGTCGTCATCGTGAGCATCTGCAATCGCAAGCCGGCGCGAAGGCGAGCGCAGGCGTGCGGGCGTTGTTCAGTGGTCCAAGCGGCACCGGCAAAACTCTCGCTGCACGCCTGCTTGCGGCAACGCTTCAGATGGATGTTTACCGTCTCGATCTGTCGAGCGTGGTGAATAAATACATCGGCGAGACGGAGAAGAATTTAAACTTGATTCTCTCGCGCGCCGAAGAGCTCGACGTGATTCTCCTGCTCGACGAAGGCGACTCGCTGCTGACCCAACGCACTAACGTGCAAAGCTCAAACGATCGTTACGCAAATTTGGAGACAAACTTCCTGCTGCAACGACTCGAATCGTTTGAAGGCATTCTGCTCGTTACGACAAATGCGAGCGAGCGGATTGATAACGCGTTCCAGCGTCGCATGGACGTCGTGATCTCGTTTTCGCCGCCTTCGCCGCCGGAGCGTTGGGCCATCTGGCAGCTCCACCTGCCACCCGATCACGCAGTGGATTTTTCGTTGCTCGAGGAAGTGGCCGGAAGGTGTGCGCTCTCCGGTGGCCAGATCCAAAACGCCGCGCTGCACGCCTCCCTGCTCGCACTTGAAGACGGTGGCATCGTCACCTCAGCAATGATCGGCGACGCAATCGAGCGCGAATATCGAAAGGCGGGCGGCGTCTGCCCCCTGCGCCGGAACTGAAAAATGCGAAACGTCATTAGAGCAACAAAGAGGAATGAACAAGTCAGGAAGAGGGGCTTGCCCCCGCTCGTCCCATCCAAGCAACAGCGGG
>DATHTI010000248.1:0-3077 GCA_035463335.1 Pyrinomonadaceae bacterium
TGATAGCCTCGGCGAGATGAAGCGCAACTTCGATGGTTATCGCGAACAGCTACGAGGTTATTAGTTGACAGGATTACAGGATTCACAAGATCAACTAGATTTCTTCTTTTGTGTTTTTGTGCCTTTTTGTGGCTAAATTACGTCATGGCTTTATTGGAAATAGTTAAGTGGCCGGCGCCGGTGCTTGATACACCAGCAGATCCGGTGACTGAGTTTGACGACGATCTCGCGAAGCTCGTCAGCAACATGTTCGAGACGATGTACGCGGCGCCGGGTGTCGGACTCGCCGCGGTGCAGGTTGGAGTTCCGAAGCGACTCTTCGTGATGGATTGCTCCGGTGGCAAGGATCCGTCACAGCGTGTGACGTTGATCAATCCGGAGGTGCTGCGCGTCGAGGGAAATCAGAATGGCGAAGAGGGCTGCCTCTCGTTTCCGGGGATCTTCACGCCAGTCGAGCGCAGCCTGCGTGCCATCGTGCGCGCGCAGGATCTGAAAGGCGAATGGTTTGAGCTCGACGGCATGGAATTGACCGCACGCTGCATGCTCCACGAAACCGATCATTGCGACGGAATCGTGTTTCTCGACAAAATGAGCACGCTCAAACGCGAGATCGTAAAGCGCAAGATCAAGAAATTACAAAAAGCTGGAAAGTGGGACTAACAGAATAGTCCACAGATTACGCAGATTACGCAGAAAATTGTCTGTGTAATCTGCGTAATCTGTGGATGGGAGTATAAATATGCCATCAGAATTTCGTAACGAACCATTCACTGATTTCACAAAAGAAGAGAACGCCTCGTTGATGCGCGATGCGATTCAGAAGGTCCAGAGTCAGCTCGGACGCGAGTATCCGCTCGTCATCGGCGGCGAACGCATCAACACCGGCGACTTTCTCGAAAGTATTAATCCTGCCAATCGCACACAGGTAGTCGGACGCTTCAACAAAGCAACAAAAGAGCTCGCGAGTCGCGCTGTTGAAGAAGCCGCAAAAGCTTTCGAGACCTGGAAAAACACGCCTGCTGCCGATCGCGCAGCCCTGCTGTTTCGCGTCGCCGCGATTATGCGCGAGCGCAAACACGAGCTTTCAGCATGGATGATCCACGAAGTCGCAAAGACGTGGCCCGAGGCTGACGGCGACACGGCCGAAGCAATCGATTTCTGTGAGTTTTATGGCCGCGAGATGCTTCGTTATGCGAGTGACCAGCCGTTGACCCAGATTGCAGGCGAGCAGAACAAACTCGAATACATACCACTCGGCGTGGGCGCAGTGATTCCACCGTGGAATTTCCCGCTCGCGATCATGGCGGGCATGACTGTCGCTTCAGTTGTCACGGGTAACACAGTCGTTCTGAAGCCTTCTTCAGACGCACCGACAATCGCCTTCAAGTTCTTCGAGATTCTTGAAGAAGCGGGCTTGCCTCCGGGAGTCGTGAACTTCATGACTGGCTCAGGCGCGGAAGTCGGCGATGTGGTGGTGGACCATCCAAAGACGCGCTACATCGCGTTCACCGGATCGAAAGAAGTGGGACTGCGAATCAACGAGCGGGCCGCGAAAGTTCACGAAGGCCAGCTCTGGATCAAGCGTGTCGTCGCGGAGATGGGCGGCAAAGATGCGATCATCGTTGCCGACGATGCCGATCTCGAGGAGGCAGCGACCGGCGTGGTGCAGTCGGCGTTCGGATTTCAGGGGCAGAAGTGCTCGGCGTGCTCGCGTGCGATTATCGACGCGCGCGTTTACGACACGATGCTCGAGAAGATCGCCGATCGCACGGCCAAGCTCAAGCTCTCTGATCCAACCGATCCGGCGACTAACCTGAGCGCCGTGATCAACGAGAAGGCGTTCAAGTCGATCAACTCTTACATTGAAAAAGGGAAGAGTGAGGGCGGGCGTGTTTTGGCCGGCGGCGGTTCCGACGGCGAGCAGGGGTTCTTCATCGAGCCGACTGTCATTGCGGATGTGAAGCCAGGCGCGACGATCGAGCAGGAAGAGATCTTTGGACCAGTGCTCGCGGTCATCAAGGCAGAGAATTACGACGATGCTTTGAAGATCGCGAACGATACGCAGTTTGGTTTGACTGGCGCTGTTTACAGTGCTGACGAAGCGAAGCTGGAGCGGGCGCGTAGAGAGTTTCATGTCGGGAATTTGTATCTGAACCGTAAGTGCACGGGCGCGCTTGTTGGTGTACACCCGTTTGGTGGCTTCAACATGTCGGGCACCGACTCGAAGGCAGGCGGCCGCGATTACCTCTTGTTGTTCTTGCAGGCTAAGGTAGCGTCCGAAAGAGTGGGCGCCACGACTAAACGAGCCGAGGCAGGAACAGCCACTGATTAACACGGATGACACGGATTGTGTTCATGGGGACACCGGAGGCGGCGGTACCGACGTTGCGGCGGTGTTTAAATGATGGCCATGAAGTCGTGGCTGTTTGGACGCAGCCGGACAAGCCTGCCGGGCGCGGTAATAAAGTAAGCTTCTCTCCAGTCAAAGAGTTTGCCCTCTCACACGGGCTAGGTGTCTTTCAACCCGCGCGGATCAAGAACGACGAGGCGAAACAACTTTTCGCCTCGCACAATGCTGATGTAGCGGTAGTGGTGGCGTACGGCAAGATCCTCCCTGATGAATTCCTACGTGCGCCGCGACGCGGATGCATCAATGTACACTTCTCACTGCTGCCCTTGTACCGCGGCGCCGCGCCTGCGAATTGGGCCATCGTCAACGGCGAAACTGAAACGGGCGTGACCACGATGTTCATCGAGCCCACGCTCGACACCGGCCCCATCCTGCTTCAGAGTAAAACCAAAATCGGCGAGCGAGAGACTGCGCCTGAGTTGATGCAACGGCTCGCGGATATTGGCGCGGAGCTACTCGGTGAGACTCTCGCACGTCTCAACGAGCTCACGCCGCGCCCGCAGCACGACCGTGATGCCACGTTCGCGCCCGTTCTCAAAAAAGAAGACGGTTTGATCGACTGGTCGCACAACGCCTTCGACATTGACCGGCGCATCCGAGGTTTTCAGCCGTGGCCCAACGCGTATACGAGCTTCAATTCAAAGAGCCTTATTCTTTGGGAAGCGCA
>DATHTI010000249.1:0-9295 GCA_035463335.1 Pyrinomonadaceae bacterium
TTTTACAACATCATGCTCGCCGACAGCGATCGGCTGTTGCATACGGTCGAGCAGGTCTTACGTGCGGGCCGTACCGGGCACAAGCGTCGTCGTATTGCTAATTCGGTGATCGACGTCGGCGCGATGGTGCGCGAGTGTCTCGAGCTGACGCGTGTTCGTTACGGGCTGAGCGAGACAGCGTTGATCTACAGCGAGTCGCCCGAGGCACAGTCCGCGAAAGTTTCGGGCGACGTCGATGAGCTGCGTGCGGCGTTTTCGAATCTATTGGACAATGCGGTGAAGTATTCCGACGATGAGGTATGCGTTCGCGTGTCCGTATCGGCGTTGGACGATAAACGCGTTGCGGTGCGAGTGACTGACAAGGGCATTGGAATTCAGAGTGCGCAACTGAAGCGGATCTTCAAGCGCTTTTACCGTGTGCCGGGACGGTTCATGGCGCGCGTTAAAGGCACAGGGTTGGGATTGTTTATAGTTCACTCGGTGGTTAAGAAGCATGGTGGGCGTGTGTTTGCCGAGAGTCCTGGTCTCGGTCATGGAAGCACTTTCACTGTCCATCTGCCGCGAGTCTAAAATATGTCGCATTCAGTATTGATAGTTGAGGACGAAAAACATCTCGCCGCCGGCTTGCGCTACAACCTGAAAGCGGAAGGTTACGACGTTGAGATTGTGGGCACGGCGGAAGAGGCGCTGGCATTGTTGAATCATAAGGGGTTCGACGTGTTGGTGCTCGACGTGATGTTGCCGGGAATGGATGGTTTTTCACTCGCGTCGCGATTGCGCGGGCAGGGACAGTTCGTTCCGATTTTGATGTTGACCGCGCGCGGGCAGGCGCAGGATGTGTTGCGCGGGTTTGAGGCCGGCGCGGACGATTATCTGCCGAAGCCTTTCGATCTCGCGGTCTTGCTGGCGCGGATAAATGCGTTGTTGCGTCGTCGCCAGTGGTTCAACAAGAACCGCGACCGTGTCTCGCAGAATGATGGGGCGAAGGTGTTTGAGTTTGATGGGAAGACGATCGACTTCGAGGCACTCGAGCTGAAATCGGGTGAGCAGACCGTGCATCTCACGTTGATGGAAGCGGACCTGTTGCGATACCTGGTTAATCACGAGGGCAAGATCGTCTCGCGCAGCGTGATACTTGAGGACGTTTGGGGCTTGCGTGAAGATACGGACACACGCGCGATTGATAATTTTATCGTTAGATTACGGAAGTATATCGAGGATGAGCCCTCGCGACCCCGGCACCTGCTGACAGTGCGCGGCGTGGGATACAAGTTTATTGCGGAGGCATAAAGAGCAGCAGCGGGGGCAAGCCCCTCTTCCTGACTTGTTCCATTCTCGGCTTTCGTAATAGAACTTTGGTAGTAAGAATGGAACAAGTCAGGAAGAGGGGCTTGCTCCCGCTGTCCATGGCTCAGCTAGTCGCCACAATCAACGACGCCCGCACCCCAAGCATGTCAGAAAAATCCTTCGAATAGATCGAGCTTACTTTCCGCACGCGCGCAATCTTTTCAACCATCTCGTCACTCGAGATAAATCCATTCTCCGTATGCGCGATGGCCCACGCCGGAATGTGCGACGCCGTCCGCAGCAAGTCTTCAACAAACCCGAGATACTGCTGCTTGCTCTGCACGCGTGAGCCGAGCCGTGCGCCACGCGATCTTTCAAGATCCGACCAGAAATCATCGCCACCACGCAGCCACTCCTCACGCCACGTGACAATCGGATCCTTTGCCGTCGAAGTCTGAGTTACCGGAACCGGCAGTCTCAAAAACAACAGGTCCGTGTGATGGCGCTCAGCGACGAAGTTGCGCACGTCCTGGTTCGTGCTCTGGTTGCGCATCGAGTTGTCCACCGGCTCCGGCAGACACTCCAGCATGCGACGAAAGACATCGGGCAGTGAGAATGGACTACGCAACCGGCGCGTCTGTTCGTTAAAAGAAAGCACGTAGTCGCCGGTCATCATGCCGGCGGTTAGAGCGAGCGAGCGCTTGTAGGGTTCGAGCCCTTCCGCGTTGAAGCGCAGGTTATCGAACCACCACCCATCGGTCTCATTGAACCATTTCAGCAATGCGGGGTTCGACATCTTGTCACGCGGGACGTATGCGTCATCAAGCAGTATATTGAGATCATCGTCATTCAGTTGCTCAGTATTGTTTTCGACGAGGGCGAGGGCTTTGGTGTAAGACCAGAGCATCGGATCGTTGGCAGCGACTCGAACGCGCCAGTTCTTCAGTTGGACAGAGAGCTCCGGTTCTCCAGTAAACGGCAACGCAACCGAAGAAAATTTCAGTCGGCGGAGCACGCCAAGCTCAAAAGCCAGCCACCCATTTGGAAATTGCATAAGACTCAGGAATACGACGAAAACAGGTCCCAGCCGCGGCCCTGGTTAACCACTGTTTCGTCAACCGGTTCAATTAGTTCAGATTTCGCAAACGACTCCAATTCCGGAAAACGCTCGAGCGACAGGAACACATTCACCACTCCGGGATCAAACTCTATCCCGGCGCCATCGATCAAAACACGTCTCGCATCTTCTTCAGTCATCGCAGCGCGGAATGGTCGCGCATCGGTGAGCGCCGAGTAAGAGTCGGCGAGCCGCAATATCCTGGCTGCGAGCGGTATCTCTTCACGTCGCAGCGCATCAGGATAGCCGGCGCCGTTCCACCATTCATGATGCCAGCGCACGAGCAGTTGCGCCGCGCGATCCGCTCCGACTCGCGACGCCTCGCGTTCACCAAGCACTGGATGGCGCGCCAGATCGAGTCGCTCCTCTGCTGATAAAGGTCCGGTAGCCTGGATGTAATCGCGCTCCATCGCCACCTCGCCGAGGTCGTGCAGGAGTGAGGCCGCGTACAACGAGCCGCGATCATGTCGCGCGAGTTGAAACTGCTGCGCGATCTCATCTGCGATCACAGCGATGCGCTGCGCGTGCGGATTCTCGTAGCGCTCGAACTTGTCGGTTGTCTTCGCGAGCTGAATAAAAGCTTCAGCTGCGGCGCTATCGATTAACTCTGTCTGAACTGCCACCATATTTTTATAGCCACAAAAAAGCACAAAAATCACAAAAAAGAAAACTGTGCCGGGGGTTTGTCTTCGGAAAATTAATCATTTGTGCTTTTTGTGCCTTTTTGTGGCCTAAGACAATGCGCGCAAGAGGTCACGCGCTTTGCGGTTGTTTGGGTCCGCAGCTACGGCGCGCTCCGCTTCGCCTTTCGCACGCAGCTTCAAGCCAAGATCTCGGTATAACTCCGCCAGCATCATCCGGTATTCAGCGTTTTTCGGATCCAGTTTTACGGCCGCACTTAATTCTGCTTCGGCGGCGCGCCGCGTGGCCTCAGTTTCCGCAAGCGCCTTACCATAGAACGCGCGGTAACGTGGCTCGTTGGGAACAGCTCGCGCAGCCGACGCAAATAGCGCGAGCGCGACTTTCTTTTGCCCCATCTCGAGCGCCGCAAATCCTTCTTTAAACTGAAGCGCTGCCCGTTCGGCTGCCGGCACGACCGGCTCGGCGGCGCCGTCGGTGACTGGCTCGTGTTGCGGCACCGGTGTGCTTGCTTTGGGCGCCGAGTCAACAATGCGATCAACCTTCTTGCGCGTTT
Source organism: Pyrinomonadaceae bacterium (assembly GCA_035463335.1). Lineage (GTDB taxonomy): Bacteria > Acidobacteriota > Blastocatellia > Pyrinomonadales > Pyrinomonadaceae > PSRF01. Next base: position 3,600 of record DATHTI010000249.1, read on the forward strand.
CGAGTTTCGCGTCGTAGCTCGCCCGCAGTTGATCGTCACGCAGCGTATCGTACGCCTGAGTGATCCGCGCGAACGCCGCTTCGATCCGCGACAGCAGCCCCGCATCGCTTTTACGAAACCGATCAGGATGATAACGCCGCGCCAGTTGGTAATAAACTGTCTTCAACTCCGGTGCCGGGATTTCATTTGCAACACCCATAACTTCGTAATGCGTCCGCGCATTTGTCACTCTTACAAGAAGCCTCTCAACGTCCTGTGGATCAATCTCGTGAGTTTGCTCGCGCTCCACCGGCGGCGGAGGCGCAGCGGGCACGATCTTCTTAGGCGGTGGCGGCGACGCTGGTTGACCACCGCGAAACACACTGTGCCAGCGTTCGCGTTTAAGCAGACCGGCGAGCGTAAGTGCATACAAATGTCCGAGTGTCTCGTCGTGTCCTAATCCACTCACGGCCACCAGCTCACGCACCGTAGTTGGTCTATCAACGCGCGAAAGCAGAAACACTTCCGACGGCAACAGGTTCTCATTGACGAGAGGCTCTTCGACTGGTGTGATGATTTCAGCGGTGTTCTGGAAACGAGAAGCAGCAAACGTCGCGGGAATCCGGCGCGCCGCGTCGAGTAACAGCGAATCAAGATCGAGCTTCGGATTAAGCTGTTCACCCAGACGCGACCGCACCTCAAACTCCCACGCGCCTTCAGTCCATAAAAGCGCGAGCCGCAACACATCCGTGACGAGGCGCGTTTGAATCTGTTCAGCCACCTCCTGCGACAAGAGCCTTTGCGCGCACAGCACTTTGAGCAAATCAGTGTCGGAAACACGCTCGTTAAACTGCGCGAGATCCTGATCCGTAACAGCTTCCGTCTTTTTCAGGTATTCACGCACGCGCAAGGTGCGCACGTTCGCCGCGGCATACAAAAGCCTTCCCGTCTCAAAGTAAGCAACAACGTGGACGCGCTCGTGCTCGAGCCGCAACCTGCCGCTGAGAGACTTCGATGAGATTTCACGAATTAGTTCCGCGAGCGGCTGCTCGCTGAGTTGGCCGTTCATCCCGCGATATATTAGCCATAAAGAAGCACAAAAAGCACAAGAAAGATGCAACTAAACTTTGACAGCCGCGAATGCTAAACCCTATATTGATGCGAAATAACAACCCTGATTGACCCCCAAGTTTGCTGAACTTCAAAGCAGGTTGAGATCTATATGGACCAAGAAGCACGCGAAAGTGTCGCCAGGGAGAACATAACCATGTCAAACGGCGTAGCTGCGAGCGCCACCACAGAAACCAACTCTCGTGAAGAACTACTGATCGCCGAGTTGAGAAAGCGTACTGCCGAGCTGGAAGAGGCGAACCGCGAGCTGCGGCGAGTTTCGCACTATCGCTCGTTGTTTCTGGCGCGCATGTCACACGAGCTGCGGACGCCTTTAACTTCGATTCTCGGCTTCACTGAAATCCTGCTCGATCAGGAAGAGCTGACTGACACACAGCGCCGTTTTTGCCAGAAGGTGCAGGACTCAGGCTTGCAACTGCAAGCCAGCTTGAACCAGCTCGTCGATCTGTCGCGCATCGAAGCCGGGCATACGGAGGTTTTTGTACAGGAGTTTTCGATCAGGGAGACTTTGCGAGAATCGTGTGCTGCCGCAGCGCGCATGGCCCAGAAGCAACAAGTCAAGATCGAGTATGAGATCGCGCCCGAGATCACGACCATCGTTACCGATCAGGGTAAGTTGCGACAGACGCTGTTCAACTTCATCGCGTGGGCAGTGAGTCGTAGCCCGGCGGGCGACTCGGTGCGAATTAACATCGACGGCGACCCTGACGGGATCTTGTTATTCAAAGTGATCGACAACGGCGACACGCGCGCGGACCTCGCGAACGTTTTCGATCCGGAGCACGGCTCGGCAAATCATGAAGCGAACATCAACGAGCTCGGCATCATCATCGGGCGCAAGCTACTCGAGCTGATCAACGGGCGCGTGACTCTGGAGAACCTTGTGCCGCGCGGCTTGCAGTCAACCATTCAAATACCGGCACGTCCATTGAAGGGATAATGTTTACGGATGGAAGAGACGACAATTCGGGAGTGCACAACGATCGAGGAGTTTGATCGTTGTGTTGCGTTGCAGCGTGAAGCATTCGGCCTTCCTGATCTTGAAATCTCGCCCCGCCGGCATTTGATCGTGTCCCGCCAGGCTGGCGGCTGGACCCTCGGCGCATTCGTAGCCGATCGCATGGTTGGTTTTGTTCATCATCTCGCCGCGGTGCACGGCGATGAGATCTTTGGTTACTCGCACGTGATGGCGGTTGCCAAGGACTACCAAAACAAAGGTGTCGGCGCGCGTTTGAAGTGGGCGCAGCGCGAGCGCGCACTGCGCGACCGCAGAGAGATGATCAAGTGGACCTGGGATCCGATGCTGGCGCGTAATGCGCACTTCAATCTCAACCGGCTTGGCGCCACGGTTGAAAGCTATCTTGATGACTTTTACGGTGTTGATTACGGCGCTGATGAACGGCTGGGTCTGCCGAGCGATCGATTGTCGGCGACGTGGCAGATAAATTCGACTCGCGTGCAGGCACTCGCGAGGGGAGATGAGGCGCCGTTTGAGGGAAAGCGTGTAGCTGCTATTGCGATACCGGCAGATTGGAATATGTTCGTGAAGCGCGATGCTGAACGCGCGCGTGACGAGCAGGCGCGGGTGCGGGAGGAATTCAAGCGAGCGTTCGCGGATAAGTTGATCTGTGCGGGATTTGAGCGCGGCCAGGAGCAGTCGAGCTACATTTTATTTGAAGCGAAGAGTAACCACGGATAACACGGTTTGATTTTTACGAAGTTTGATCGATATGTAGACAGGCACGCACGCAGCTTTACGGAGCGGTTGCAGCAGCTTTGCCGCATGCCCTCGGTCGCTGCGCGTGGCACTGGCATGCGCGCGATTGCCGAGACGGTCGAGCAATCGATGCAGCGAATCGGCATCGGCACGCGCTCGTTTCGTGTTGGTTCCGGCTATCCGATTATTTACGGCGAGTGTGGTGGTGGTCCAAAGACGTTCGTTATTTACGGGCATTACGATGTCCAGCCAGTGGGCCAGTTGACGGAGTGGACTGCCGGACCGTTCGCCGCCACTATTGAAGACGGCAAGCTCTACGCGCGCGGCGCGGCGAACAGTAAAGGCGATCTCGTCGCACGTCTGGCAGCAGTTGAAGCTTATCAAAAGACGTTTGGAAAACTTCCGGTAACGCTTCGCTTCATCGTCGAGGGCGAAGATGGTCTTGGTAGTCCGAGTCTTTATCGCTTCACCACTGAGAACGCGGAGTTGTTGAAGGCTGACGGTTGCTTGTGGGATGAGGGTTCGAGCGACACGCGAGAGAATCCGGTTGTCAGCCTCGGCTTCAAGGGCATCACGTTTTTAGAGCTGCGTGCGTTTGGTGCGCGCTCCGATCTGCACTCGAAGTGGGGCACGATCGTCCCGAATCCGGCCTGGCGTCTGGTTCAGGCACTCGCCACTATCACCTCGCCAAAAGGCGTGATCACAATCGACGGTTTCTCGTCACACATCGCTCCGATCAGTGAAGAAGATGCGGAAGTGTTGAAGAACATCGAGCTCGACGAGGCGGGACTAAAACGCGAGTTTCGCATTGGCGGCTGGGTGCGCGCGATGAAAGGAAACACCCTCGTCAAGGAACACATCTTCGGTGCGACTTGCACGATCTGTGGTATTCACACGGGCCACACCGAAGCGGGCGCAAAAACCGTGTTGCCGAGCACGGCGATGGCGCGACTCGATTTCCGGCTCGTTCCGGATCTGACGGCGCAGATCGTTGTCGGACTCCTGCGAAAACATCTCGACGTGCGTGGTTTTAAAGACATAGAAATTATCGAGCTCGGCAGTGCGCCACTCGCGAAGTCGTCTGCGAAGTCGCGTGTGGCTCGTGCGGTGATTGAAGGGACGACGGAAGTTTATGAGAAGCCGCCGCTGATCTATCCGATGGATCCGTCAAGCGGACCGGTTGGCGCAGTGTGTGGTGTTTCAGATCCGCCAACACCCGTCGCGTCTTTTGGCACTGGCTACGCCGGATCGAACCAGCACGGTCCAAATGAGAATATTCGCGTCGATGACTTCATAAAAACCATCAAACTCATCGGGCGCATCATCCACAAGTTGAAATCATCATCCGCATAATCCGTGGCTAAACAAAAAACCAAAGCGACAGAGATCGAAAAACTCAGAGAAGAGATCCGCCATCACGACGAGCTGTACTACGTCGGCAACGCGCCCGAGATCTCCGATCGTGAATACGATCTGTTAATGGAGAAGCTCCAGAAGCTCGAGGAAGAAAATCCGGAGCTGATCACATTTGACAGTCCCACGCAGCGAGTGGGCGGGCGTCCCGCGGAAGGTTTTCCGGAAGTGGTCCACACACGCCAGATGCTGTCGCTCGACAACAGCTACAACATCGACGAGCTGCGTGCGTTTGACGAGCGATGCCGGCGTTTGGCCGAAGGCCGGAAGCTCGAGTATGTCGCGGAGCTCAAGATTGATGGTCTATCGCTGTCACTTCAATATGAAGACGGTTTGTTAATGCGCGGGGTGACGCGCGGCGATGGCCGTGTCGGCGAAGACGTGACGCAGAACGCGCGCACCATTCGCAGCGTTCCACTGCGGTTGAAGTCGCAGAAAAAGCGCATTGATTCGAATCTCGAAGTACGTGGCGAAGTCTTCATTCCGCGAGATGTTTTTGAAAGAACAAACGCCGAGCGAGAAGAAGCAGGCGAACCACGGTTCATGAATCCACGCAACGCTGCCGCCGGAGCAATCCGGCAGCTCGATTCGCGTCTCGTTGCACGTCGAAAGCTCGACATGTTTGCTTACGATCTGCTGGTGAATGGTCGCAAGCCGTTTCCCACGCACTGGGAAGCACTCGACTGGCTCGAAGCCGCAGGCTTTCGCGTGAACCCACATCGCAAGCTGTGCGAGACCATCGACGAAGTGATCGACTTCGCGAATGAAAAAGAAGCTTTGCGTGACGATCTCGGTTACGAGATCGACGGACTCGTCGTGAAGGTCAATTCAACTGCGCTCCAGGATGAGTTCGGCGCCACGGCGAAAGCGCCGCGCTGGGCGATCGCTTACAAATATCCCGCGCGCCAGGGGACAACGAAAGTCCTCGACATCTTTGTCTCAGTCGGCCGAACAGGTGCGATTACGCCTGTCGCGATTTTGGAACCGGTGTTTCTCGCCGGGACGACTGTCTCTCGCGCGACCTTGCACAACGAAGACGAGATCAGGCGTCTCGACGTCAAGATCGGCGATTGGATCATGATTGAGAAGAGCGGCGACGTCATTCCGAAAGTGCTGAGCGTCGTCACGTCGAAGCGAACGGGAAAAGAGAAGGATTTCGTGCCGCCTGAGAATTGTCCGGTGTGTGGTGGGTTGATCTCGCGTCCGGAAGGTGAGGTAGTAGCGCGCTGTGTGGCGGCGGATTGCACCGCGCAGCTTATGGGTCGTCTACTTCACTTCGCGTCGCGACGCGCGATGCGGATTGAAGGATTGGGCGATGTGCTTGCCGAACAGCTCGTGGCAGCAACCCTCGTTAAGGACGTTGGCGATCTCTACTCGTTGACGCTCGAGCAGGTCGCGAGTTTGCCACGCATGGCGAAGAAGTCTGCTTCGAATCTTCTCTCGCAGATCGAGGCGA
>DATHTI010000250.1:0-9239 GCA_035463335.1 Pyrinomonadaceae bacterium
GCCCCCAGATTCATAGTCATGCACCATCCAACGTTGGGGCGGCCACGGAGGGCCGCCCCTACAGTTTTATCTTGAAGCCGCGAATTCTTCTTTATCGTAAGGAGACATGGCGGCGAGTTTCTCGATGATCGCGGGAAGAACGCTCAATGTCGTGTCGATATCGGCGTCGGTGTTGTAGCGGCCGAGCGAAAACCGGATCGAGCCCTGGGCGACGGTGAATGGGACGTTCATTGCGCGCAGTGTTGGCGATGATTCGTGCGTCGTTGAATGGCAGGCGGAGCCGGTCGAGACACAGATGCCTGCGTGGTCCAGGTGCACGAGAATGTTTTGCCCGTCGACGTATTCAAACGAGATGTTCGACGTGTTTGGCAAACGCTTCGAGCGATCTGCAATACCGTTGAGACGCGCGTTCGGAATGCTTGCGAGGATGCTGTCTTCGAGACGATTACGCAGGCGTTCAATAAGCTTGTGCTTGTCGTCCGCAACTGCGAGCTGGCACGCGGCGCCAAGACCCACGATGTTAGGAACGGCGGACGTACCAGCGCGTCGGCCCTGCTCCTGCGCACCGCCGATAATAAAGGACGGCAACGACAATCCTTTGCGAATGTAAAGTGCGCCGATACCTTGCGGCGCGTGCAGTTTGTGACCTGAAAGCGCGAAAAGATCGACGGCGGTGTTCTTCATGTCGATTGGGACCTTCCCAACCGCCTGCACGCCATCCACGTGAAAGACAGCCTCGGACTGCTCACGCACGATACGTCCAACCTCCTCGATCGGAAACAACACGCCCGTCTCGTTGTTCGCAAGCATGATCGAAACGAGTGCTGTGTCACGACGTAAAGCGGCGCGCAGCTCGTCGAGATCGAGCTCGCCATTGCCGTCGACACCGAGCCACGTCACCTCAAAACCTTCTGTTTCTAGCAGGCGGCAGAGGTTTCGCACTGCTTCGTGTTCGACCTGCGTCGTCACGATATGTTTCTTCTGCGGCTGGGTGGCAAGCACGCCGCGGATGGCCCAGTTGTCTGATTCCGATCCGCATGACGTAAACACGATCTCACTCGTCTCAGCCGCGCCAATCAAACTCGCGACCTGTTCGCGCGAATGTTCGACCGCTCGTTTCATCTCGCGACCGAGCGCATGGGCCGATGAAGGATTGCCAAAGTATTCGCTGAGATATGGCTGCATCGCGTCGACCACTTCCGGGGCAACGCGAGTCGTGGCGTTGTTATCGAGGTAAATCATTTGTAGCAAGAATCTCCTGAATCAATTGATGACACGAGCCACAGCCGCCGCCGGCGTTGCAGGCTCTCGTTACTTCGGCAACTGTGGTTAAGCAGCGCGAGCTGATTTCTTTCTCGATCGTGCGTTCCGAAACGAAGAAACAAGTGCAGATGAGGGCTTCGTCGCCCGCCCAATCGTCGCGCGCGGCATTACTATACTCCCGGATCGCGTCGAGTAGTGCATCGTGGGCGAGGGCGGCGCAGTTTGTTGCTTCGTTGCCGATCGTGGCCGCTTCCGCCGTCGTAAGTCCCGTGACTCTCTCGGTTAACATCGAAGCCGCCGCGATCAGAACATCACAACCAACCGCCCTGAACTTCGCCTGCGAGACACGATGTTCCTCGTTAACTTGTATCGAGAACCGCACAACCGCGCCACAGACCAACGAAGCGGCACGCCCGCTAAAGCTCGGCTCGTCCGCATCGCCGACGTTTCGGGGATTTAAGAAATGGTTAGCCACGGATTACACGGAAAGGATACGGAGTTGCACGGATAATGCCAATCAGCTACGCTTTTTCGCTTATGACTCAACTAACTGAACAACTCATACTCGACGGCTTAAGACAAATCAGAGATCCGGATTTGCACAAAGATATCGTGACGCTCGGTTTCATCCGCGACCTGAAGATCGACGGCGGCAACGTCTCTTTTCGCATCGTCTTGACCACTCCTGCCTGCCCAGTTAAAGCAGAGATGGAAAGCGCCGCAAAGGAGATCGTGAGCTCATTGCCCGGCGTGACGGCAGTTGCCGTGACGATGGATGCCGAAGTCCCGAGAGGCCGCGGCCTTGGGGAGAAACTCGTCATCGAAGGCGTGCGCAACATCATCGCAGTATCGTCAGGTAAAGGCGGCGTCGGGAAATCTACTGTCGCCGTCAATCTCGCCGTTTCGCTCGCACTCAACGGCGCGCGCGTCGGACTCATGGACGCCGACGTCTATGGTCCAAACGTTCCGATCATGCTCGGCGCCAGCGAAGCGCGTCCGGAAGTGGACGGGAACAAGCTCGTGCCGATCGAAGCGTTCGGCGTGAAGTTCATGTCGATGGCGCTGCTCCAGCCCGGCGACAAACCGATGATCGTGCGTGGCCCGATTTTGCACGGTCTCGTGAAGCAGTTCTTATCCGATGTGAAATGGGGCGAGCTCGACTACCTGATTGTAGACATGCCGCCGGGAACCGGCGACGTACAGTTATCACTGGCACAGCTAGTTCCGGTGCAGGGCGCAGTGTTAGTTACGACGCCACAGAACGTCGCCGTCGCCGACGTGCGCCGCGCACTGCGAATGTTTGAGACTGTTGCCATACCAATCCTCGGCATCGTCGAAAACATGAGCTACTTCATCGCTCCCGACACCGGCACGCGCTACAACATCTTCGGTGAAGGCGGCGGCCAGGCACTCGCAAGCCGGTATAGCGTGCCTTTCCTGGGCTCGATTCCGCTCGGCATCGAAGTCCGTGAAGGTGGCGACAACGGCGTGCCCGTAGTCGTTAGTAAGCCCGAGTCACCGCAGGCGCAGGCATTCCGAAAGGTATCGGAAGAAGTGGCGCGATACGTGTCGATCGAAGCGATGAAACCTGAGCTTGTTGTTTTGGGCAAAGGGCAATAAGATACGTTCAGAGTTTGAGTAGTAAGGTTTGAACTCTGAACTAAAGCTAATTTTGGAGAGGATCAGAAAGATGTCAGCAACTACAGCGCCTACTGTGGCACTCAATGTCACCGAATCGGCCGCAACAGAGATCAAGAAGTTCATGGCCGGCGAAGAGGGCCTACCAGAGACCTCAGGGCTCCGCGTGAGAGTTGTACCCGGAGGGTGCTCTGGTTTTCAGTACAGCTTGAATATTGAGGAGCAGTCACGCGAAGGCGATTTCATCTTCGACGAGAAGGGCGTGCGAATGTTCGTCGATATGTTCAGCGCGCAGTATCTGAACGGCGTCGAGATCGACTACGTGAGCGGCGTCATGGGCTCCGGCTTCACGTTCAAGAATCCGAATGCCACCGGCAGTTGCGGGTGCGGTTCTTCGTTTACCGCCTAAACTGCCGCGAGTGATTTTTCGACAGGAGACGGGAGCAATCCTGTCTCCTGTTTTATTTTTAAATCTTGGAAATCCTGCAATCCTGTACAATGCGTGTCTTCCATAACAGTCAGGAGTGAACTAATCAATGCCGAAAATTCAAGCTGAAACAGCCAGCGGTCTCGTCGAAACTGAACCACCTGCTGGAAAGAAACTCGTTCTCGCCCTCGAAGATGCGGGCATCGACATACTTCACCGCTGCGGCGGCAACGCGCGCTGCACCACCTGTCGCGTCGAGATCCTCGAGGGTGAGCCCGGTGAAATGGGTGAGCTCGAACGAAACCGGCTCGCGATGGAAGCGGAGCTCGCGCCCAACGTCCGTCTTTCATGCCAGATTCGCGTCAATAGTGATTTGAAAGTGCGTGTAGTTAACCAGGCGAGTGTGCGCGGCATGGAGCCGGGCCCACGCCCGTTTGACGAGTGATTGCGCCGCAGGTTGGTCTAGGTGTAATCTTCGCGCGTAATTCCAGGCTTTCAAAACGGAGGACTTATGCTAATTGAGTCAACTGCTCATCTCCCCATCAGTCTGGCTATGTTCCAAGATGTTTTCAACGCGCCTGACGGCGCTGCAATCGCTCGGATGTTCCTGCGCTGGACGCACTTCGTAGCGGGTATCGCGTGGATCGGGCTCCTCTACTTCTTCAATCTCGTTAACGTGCCATTCCAGAAAGGAATCGACGCGGACACGAAGAAAAAGGTCAATCCGGATCTGCTCGGACGCGCACTCTGGTACTTCCGCTGGGGCGCTCTTGTTACAGTCCTCGTTGGGTTGATGTATTACGCGATGTACATCCTCGCCGTGGACGTGCGTAATGCGAATACGCTTTCGCGCGGCGACAGCATCAACGTTTGGTATGTACTGCTCGCCTGGCTCGGATATCCGATCGTTCTCTTCGTGATTGAATACCTGCTCATCAAGAAAGTTCCCGCGGTGATCAAGGATGGTCGCATCTTTGCGATCGTCATGTTTGTGCTGGTGGCGATCTTCACCTATGGCCTGGTCAGGTACTTCGCTTCAGCCCTGACTATCGCAGGCGAGAGTTACGCAAGTAACAAAGCGTATTCGATCGGCATCGGCGGAACGTATGGCATTGTGATGCTATTGAATGTTTGGGGCATCATCTGGCCCAACAACAAACGCATCCTGGCTGCGACTGCCGGCACCGGCCCGGCCGCACCGCCCGAGCTTGCGCGACAGGCTTTTATCGCCTCGCGCACGAACACATGGTTGTCACTGCCGATGCTGTTCTTCATGGCTACGTCGCACGGCGACTGGGTAATTCTCGGTAAATAGGTCAAATAAGCATCACCACAGATTACACAGGTTAATTCGCATCAATCTGTGTAATCTGTGGCACGTATTCGCCACACCTCCGCGTCATATTCTCAATCATCCCACAATTGAATAGGAGGTATGTATGAGTTCAACGGGCTCTTATCAGCCGCGCCAGTTTAATCTCAGCGGCCTAAAAGGGATTTCAGATCAAACCCTCGAAATGCACTTCAAACTCTACGAAGGCTACGTCAAAGAAACAAACAACCTGACAAACCGAATTTCGGAATTTATCAAGGACGGAAATGTGGACCAGGAAGAGATGCCCGCCTACTCCGAGATCACCCGGCGGCTTGGGTTCGAGTACAACGGCATGGTCCTGCACGAGTATTACTTCGATAATCTTCAGAACGGCGGCGGCACCGGCGATCCGGTGAAGACGTCGCAGTTTGTAAAAGCCGCGGAAGCGACGTTCGGCAGTTACGATATTTGGAAGGCAGACTTTGTCGGTATCGGGAAGATGCGTGGTGTGGGTTGGGCCATCTGTTACCAGAATCCCGCAAACGGGAGAATCTCAAACCATTGGATCACGTTGCACGAAACGGGGAACGTCGCGGGGTTCAATCCGATTCTGGTGATGGACGTTTGGGAGCACGCGTTCCTGCTCGACTACAAACCAGCCGAGCGACCGAAATACATCGAGGCGTTTTTCTCGAACATCAACTGGAACATGGTTGAGGATCGATTGAAGAAAATCACGGGCGTTCAAACGGCACGCGCGTAAACGTTCTTTTGTCCGTGTAATCTGTGGTTAGAGTCATTTCTGCGGGAGCGGCGGCCTGGTCAGCGTGCAATTGACGGTCAAAGATCGCAGGAAGTTCAGCAGATCTTCCCGCTGCTCCGGCAGGATCCTTTTCGGTTGCAGGTTCTTCGTGTCGAGAAAGTGATTCGGCCTCCCGCCACCCAGCATAATATCGACCGCCTCTTCCAACGTCTTCGCACTTCCATCATGAAAGTAGGGCGCTGACTTTGCGATATCTCTCAACGTCGGCGTCTTGAATGCGCCGTAGTCTTCAATCCTGTTCGTCACCTCGAATCGTCCAATATCCACGCGCTGCTGGTCCATGCCGATGCCGATGTTGTGATACTGCTGGTCCGTAAACAAAAGGCCATCGTGACAGTTGTTGCACTTAATCGCCTGAAAGATGTTCCAGCCGCGTACTGCACTTTCGCTCATCGCACTCGGATCTCCCGCGCGCCAGCGATCCCACGCCGTGTTGCCCCCGATGATCGTTCGCTCAAACGCAGCGATCGCTTTCATCATGTTCTCAGGCGTCGCGTCGCTTTGAAATACTTTCTGAAAAAATGTCCTGTAAGCCGGCTCGGCGTTTATCTTCGCGACGATCTCTCCCGTCCTCTCGCCGACGCCCATGTTGCCGCCCTTCCACGCGGCCATCGCCTGCTTCTCGAGTGAATCGCTGCGGCCGTCCCAGGAAAGCGTCTGGTGGTAGCCGATGTTCCAGAGGGTGGGGCTGTTACGTGTCAAGGGTTTATTATCAGCGCCAATCGCCTTTGGTAAACCATCACTTAGACCATGATTGCAGACATGACACGAATAACACGATCTCGAGCCGTCGATGCTCAGTCGCTCGTCAAAAAACAACTGGCGGCCGAGCCAAACCTTTTCGGCCGTCATGGGATTATCCGCCGGGATGGGCATAGGCTCGTAACCTGCAAGTCCGGCGGGAATCGGCGGCACTTCCAAGGTGAGAGTGCCCGAGATTGGCTCCGTATTCCTGCCGCAACTGATAAATGCGGTGGCAATGATGAGCAGACTGAGAGTGGTGACTAGAAGACTAATTTTCCGGTTGATCATAGAATGCTAATTATATTGGTTTTGGTTAAATGTCTGGAAGACTACTCATCTTAGCGCTCATAGCGCTCGTGTCTGTTGCGTGCTCCGGCGCTAAAGAAGGCGCGCACACAACCGCGACTACGTACGTTCCACCGCCGCCGCGACAAGTATTGCGTGTCGAGAGACGAGCCGCAAATCAGGTCGCGGCGCGGCCCGATGATCCGAATCTAAATGTCGATCCAAAGAAGCCGTTGCTGGTTTTCAATCTTCCGAATGGCAAGACATTTCGCGAAGGCGAAGCAGTGGTGATCGACTTTTCGCTCGCGAATGCGACGTTGAAAGGCGATGGTGGCGAGTATCGTGTGCGATACATCGTCGATGACGAGGAGATGCAGTGGATCGACGCTCACGAACAGATCGTGCTGACCGGCTGGACGGCTGGCAAGCACACGATCCGGCTCGAGCTCGTTGGGCCTGATGGTTGGCCGTATCGCAATGGCGACTACAACATCGTCACACGCGAGCTGACGGTGGTGAAGTGAAGAAACAACTGTTCAATGAGCTGGTGAACGAGGCTGCTGGATGCACGCTGTGTCCGGCGATGTGTGGTCGCAGTGCGGTTTTGAGTGAGCTCAATGGCTCACCTGATGCGCGGATTATGTTTATTGGTGAGGCGCCGGGTAGAAAGGGCGCCGATCGCACGCGAGTTCCGTTTTCGGGCGATCAGTCGGGGGCGAATTTCGATCGTTTTCTGACCTCGATCAACCTGACACGCAAAGAGATCTTCATTACGAGTGCGGCGCTGTGTAATCCACGTTCTGAGTCAGGTGCAAACCGGAAACCAACGTTACGCGAGTTGTCGAATTGTTCGACGTTTTTGCGACGAACGATTGAGATCGTTGATCCACGTGTGATCGTGACGTTGGGTTCAGTTGCACTCGAGGCACTAAAGCGCATTCAATACCACGAGTTGAGCTTAAAGACGTCGGCTTCGCAAATACACTCGTGGAACGATCGCGTGCTCGTGCCGATTTATCATCCGAGCCCGCAGGTGCTGGCGTCGCATCGACGTGAAGCGGAGCAGTTGCAGGACTATAAGGTCGTGGCGAAAGCCGTAACACAGATAAACGCAGATTAAGAAAACGGATTATGACTGAATACGAGGTGGTTCGAGATGGTGGGGCGGGATTGATTGATCTCTCCCTGAGGCGTGGGCGCATCCGCGTGAGCGGATCGGAAGCGACGACGTTTCTCAACGGGCTCATCACGAATGATGTGAGGAACCTCGCGCAGAATCGTTGGATTCCGGCGGTGTTTCCGACTGTGCAGGGACGATTGATCGGTGCCGTGCGTGTGATTCGTGGGAGTGAGCCGGACTTGCTGATCGACACCGAAACAGCGTCGCACGAGGCGGTGTTGAAGACGGTCTCGAGATTTACCCTGGCGGGTGATTTCAAGGTTTCGGATGTGACAAGTGAGACTGCGTTGTTGTCCCTTCAGGGGCAGGGCGCCGCCGAGATGCTTCAGAAGGTTTTAGACCAGGCCGTTTCTGATCTGCCGGAGAATGGTGTGGTCCAAACTACCTGGCAAAACGTTCCAGTCACGATCATTCGCGCGAGCCACACGGGCGAGGGTGGTTTTGACTTATTCATCGACGCGTCACGCAAAGCTGAGCTCCAGCAAACGCTTGAAGACGCGGGCGCACAGCCAGTCGGTGAGGACACGTTCGAAATCCTGCGCGTCGAAGCCGGTATCGCGCGTTTTGGGGTGGACATGGATGAAACGAATGTCGTTCCCGAGACAAATCTCGACGACGCCGTCAGCTACACCAAGGGCTGCTACGTTGGACAGGAAATCATCGTGCGCATCAAGCACCGAGGACATCCGGCGAAGAAGCTGGCCAAATTGCGTTTTGAGACTGACCAGCAGATCGAGCCGGGCGCAGTGATTAGATCGAAAGAGAATCAGGAGATCGGGCGTGTGACGTCAGCAGTGATTTCGCCGAGGCTCGGAAGCATCGGCCTCGGTTATGTTCGTTATGAACATCTTGCTGAGGGAACACGCGTAGTGGTGGGCGATGGGATTGAGGCGATTGTAGGTGTTGATGGCTGAAGATCTGGATTTGCAACAGGCGCGGCTGGCGTACTCGATCATCGAGCGCTTGATCGAGCACAACCGCGTGGTGAGCGACTTGATCGCGATGATGGCCCAGGTGCTCGATGAGGACACGACGAAGGCGCTCACGCAGACACCGACGTGGACGGCGTATCTCGATAGCCGGAGAGCGTTGGAAAAGACGAAAGCGGATGTGGAGAAGTTCGCGGAGATTCTGAAAAACTTAACCGCGGATAATGCGGATCTTTAACGAATCATCATGATGACCTGGCGCTCGCGGCCGCCATCGAACTCGCAAAGAAAAATTCCCTGCCAGCGACCGAGTAGTAATTTTCCATCTTGAAATGGGATTGTCACGGATGATCCGGTGAGGCTGGCTTTGATGTGTGCGTCGGAGTTTTCCTCACCATGACGAAAACCCATCCCGTGTTGAGGAATTAGCGTGCGGAGCGCGTGAAGCATGTCGCGCGGCACGTCGGGATCAGCGTTCTCGTTGATCGTCAGGCCCGCCGTCGTGTGTTGCACATAAAGCACAACCACACCTTCACGCTGTCCTGACTCCGTGAGCTTTTCCTGGACCTGATCAGTGAACTCAACCAGCTCTTCGCGGTTGCGCGACCTGACCTTCAAAACATTCATTTCTTCAA
>DATHTI010000251.1:0-9845 GCA_035463335.1 Pyrinomonadaceae bacterium
AACCGAGCGCCGTAGCGCAGGGTCGAGTTAGCAATACGGGCTCGCAAGAGAATTTAAGCGTTGATCGCATCGGTACTCGGCGCACCAGGACGGTGACCATCACGCCGCGCATCGTTCTCTTTCTCGCACTCGCATATGCACTTTTCATCCTCGTGCGCGCGGTCAGGCTGGCTCGTTTCTGGCAGAGGAAAGAACGCCTGCGGAAGACGGCAACCAGGATGGGGCTTGCCCCCGAAGTGGAAGCAGCAGCGGAGCGGTGTCGCGAACTACTCGAAATCAAAGATGTAACCGTCACGCGATCGAGTGAAGCGCGAGTGCCGTATACCATCGGCGCGTGTCACCCGCTAATCGTCTTGCCTGACGCCTACTGCTCAACTGTTGACGAGGCAAAACTTCTTTCCGTGATCGGTCACGAGATGGCGCACGTCGCTCGCCGGGATTTTCTGACAAACCTTTTCTGCGAACTGATTTCGTTACCGGTCTCATTTCACCCGCTGATCTATTTGATGAAACGCGAGATTGATCGCACGCGTGAGCTTGCCTGCGACGAGCTCGTGACGCAACGCGTCCTCGCACCGAAAGTTTACGCACGCTCACTCCTTTGGGCAGCAGATGTTACGCGGCAGTACTCGTCACAAGCATTTATGTTGAGCATCCTGGACGGCAGGATTCTGGAAGAAAGGATCGTGAGACTCATGAGAACCAACAGGCGTATTGGTGCCAGGCTGGCGCTAACGATGACGTTCACCGCAATAGCGATTGTGTGGGTTGCAGCGCTGTCTTTGTCGATGTTTGGAGTCGAGCTGCAAACTCACGTGCGCGCGGCAGTAATGCCCAATATCCTGCCTCAGAACCTCCTCGCGGTGCAGGATCGCGTCCGGCCGAATGACAGCGCCCCGCAATCACGCGACGAAAACCGAGCTGAGACGACTCCTCAGGATGACCGCGCCCTGTCTGCGTGTAACGCGGCCCGGCGCGGCGATGTGGAAGCGATTCCGTCGCTCATCGCGATGCTTGGTGACGATACAAAGACGCAGCCTGTCAAGTGCTGGAATACGGGTCGCTGGAGTCCCGCGCTGCAAACATTCAAGCATCCATCACCAGGCGAACAGGCGGCACTCGCGCTCGCATCTTTCGGCCGCACGGCATTCGCGCCATTGTCTAATCAACTCGACAGCTCAAACGCTACTGTGCGTCGCAACGCAGCGTGGGCCATCGGTGAGTTGACCAACATGCTGCCTGGTGAAAGAGCGACGGCTGTTCCGCAGCTCATCACGTTGCTCGGCGACTCCGACGAATGGGTGCGCATGGCTGCGGCACGCGCCCTCGGCGAGCTGCGCGATTCGCGGGCGCTCCCCAAACTTCTCGCGACGCTCTCAGACGACGATTGGCGCGTCCGCCAGCTCGTGGTGTGGGCGTTGAGCGAAATGAAAGACTCGAGTGCTGTGACTGCGCTCTGCAACGTTCTGCTCTCGGATACTCGCGTCGAAGTGCGGCGCGGTGCTGCCGAAGCCCTCGGCGAGATCGCGAGCGCCGACGCCCTTCCGGCTCTCCGTCAAGCTCTGAACGATCGAGAACCGAACGTCAGCGCCAAAGCCGCCTGGGCCATCTCAGAAATCGAAGGCTAAAAGTTCAGAGTTCAGCCTTTAGGCTGCGGCCTCGGGTTTTAACGTAGCAAGCTGAAGCTTGAACTCTGAACTCCGGTTCATTAAGGAGGCATCGCGCATGTCGAAGCTCAAGTGTGTATTGTTAATACTTTTCTTAACGACGTCGATCTCCGCTCAACTCAAAATCAAGCCGTACACCTTCGAGAACGACAAGAAGGAAAAGGTCGACGCAGAATTCGGCACGTTGCTCGTCCCCGAAAACCGCTCGAAACCGGATAGCAATCTGATCGAGCTCGCCTTTGTGCGTTTCAAGAGCACTGCGAAGAACCCGGGACCTCCGATCGTCTATCTCGCCGGTGGTCCAGGCGGTTCAGGCATCTTCACCGCCAAAGGCTCTCGCTTTCCTATATTCATGGCGTTGCGCGAGATCGCCGATGTGATTGCCTTCGACCAGCGCGGTACCGGTTTCTCCAAACCCAACCTCGGCTGTTTCGATCGACTCGCGCTGCCACTCGATGTCGCGCCGACACGTGAAGCCGCAATCAAAGAGTTGCGTGAGAACGCGCAAAGTTGCGCTTCATACTGGCGCGACATTCAACGCGTTGATCTCACCGGTTACAACACGAACGAGAGTGCGGACGATCTCGAAGACTTGCGAAAAGCGCTCGGCGCAAACCGGATCAGCCTCTGGTCCATCAGCTACGGCACCCATCTCTCGTTCGCCGCGATGCGACGTCACCCGAAGAGCATTCATCGCGCGATCCTCGCCGGCACTGAAGGCCCGGACCACACGTACAAGCTCCCGAGTAACATTCAGAAACATCTCGAAGATCTGGCCGCGGTCATCAAAGCTGATTCGGAAGTTGGAAAAGAGATCCCCGATTTTCTCGGGCTGATGAAGTCGGTCTTCGATCGTTTGGACGCGAAACCGGAGACGGTCGAGTTCACTGACGCGCGCACGAAGCTCAAGGTCAAGGTGATCGTGAACAAGTTTGTGATGCAGTACATCGTTGCCAACAACATTGGCACGACCGTGACGGCGAGGTTTCCCGCGCTTTTCCATCGCGCGGCAAAAGGTGATTTCACGAACCCGGCGCAGGTTTGGCTCAATCAATCGCGGAGTGAAATTGGCTCAGCGATGTCTTACATGATGGATTGTGCTTCGGGTCAGACGGCAGCGCGGCGCGAGCAGATTGCGCGTGAAGCGAAGGGGACGTTGCTCGAAGACATTTTTAACTTTCCGTTTCCGGAAGTTTGCACGGCGTGGAACGCGCCCGATCTCGGTGACGAGTTTCGTGCGCCATTGAAATCAGAAGTACCGGTGTTGTTCATCAGCGGAACTCTTGATGCGCGTACGCCGGTCAGCAATGCAGAAGAGTATCGGAAGGGGTTTTCAAACAGCACGCTCATGATCATCGAAGGTGCAGTGCATTCGGATCCGCTGTTTCTATCGTCACCGAAGATAAAAGAGGGGATGATGGAATTTTTGAGAGGACAGCCGGTGACGACCACAAAAATTCAAGCGCCGCCGATGAAGTTTGTTCTTTAACCGCGGATTTAACGGATCCTGCTAACAAACCGATTATCTCGGATCCAGAAGCGCCAGGGTTTGTCGATCCATTCCTGAGCGTAGTCGATGCCGATGCGTGGGCCGCGGGCGATGCGGCGGGGCGAGACGGTTTCAAAGTCTTCGAGCCACACTTCATCCCCAAGTAGATCCGCGCCGTTCAGGTTGCGATCGATTCCCATCGCGATGCAGAGTTTACCTGGACCATTGGTGAGATTGTGATCGGGATGAGAATGACGGCGCGCGCGCATCACTTCGATTCCCTCGACGGGTTCGAGGGCGCGGACGAGGATCGCATGTGGAACATCTGCGATGCCACTCACCACGTTGAATTGATAGTACATGCCGTAAACGAAGTAGACGTAGGCAATACCTCCGGCCCCGTACATCGTCTCGGTACGTTTCGTGCGGCGCCCACCAAAAGCATGTGAGGCCCTGTCTTCCGGACCACGATACGCCTCGACTTCCACGATCTTTCCCGAAACGCGTTCGCCGTTGGCTCCGGGCACAACCAACAACTTGCCCAGCAGATCGCGTGAAACCGTGAGCACGTCTGGTCGAAGGTAGAACTCGCGCGGGAGCTTGCGTGGCGTCATTGAGGCTGTTGGCGCACTTTCCAGATCATCACGAAGAATATTATCCACCCGATCAACACGATCCCGCGGCGCACCCATTTCTGCCCGACGCGCATCGCCATGCTGGCGCCGAAGTACCCGCCGGCGAGCGCGCCGCACGCCATCAAGAGCGCGTCCTCCCACACAACGTATCCCGCGCCGGCGAATATAAGCACCGCAACCGCGTTGATGCAGATGCCGAGAAAGTGTTTGATGCCGTTGGCACGGTGCAGCTCGTTGAGACCGAGCACGCCCATGGCCGCGAGCATGAGTATGCCGTTGCCCGCTCCGAAATAGCCGCCATACATTGCCGAGAAGAATTGGAAGATGATGGCGCCAGTCCACCAGAGACCCATCGGCTTATCGTCAATCGACCCGAGATGCAGTCGCCGGTTGACGATGCCGTTCGACATGAAGAGCAACGTCGCGAACAGGATCAGGAACGGCACGAGCTCAGCAAAGACTTTGGACGGCGTGCGGACGAGCAGCAGTGCTCCGAACGCGCCTCCGATGAGACTCGTCAAGCCGAGTCGAAACAGGATCGTGGAGCTGTGTTCGAGCTCTTTGCGATAGCCGAAGAGGCCGCCGAAGAGTCCGGGCCAGAGCGCGACGGTGCTGGTTCCATTCGCGACTTTTGGATCGAGCCCGAGCCAGATGAGGACGGGAAACGTCAGTAGCGTTCCTCCTCCGGCAATGGAATTGATCGCGCCGGCGGCAAACGCGGCGCATAACATGGCAAGCACGGGGAAGAGACGCATCGTATCGGTTGTGCTCAAAGCACGAGTGTCGCATGTTAATATAAAAACTCATGAATCAGCATCTCTCGCGAGCTGCTCTCGTCCTGATTTTTACGTTGGCCCTGGTTTGCGGTACTGGATCGGGCACTCCAGCGAAGAAGACGTTACGCGTGATGACTTACAACATTCACGTGGGCGTCGGCATGGACAAGAAGCTCGATTTGCAGCGCATTGCCGATGTGATCAACCGGGTGCAGCCGGATCTTGTCGGCTTGCAGGAAGTCGATCGAGGAGTAAAGCGGACTGAAGGCAAAGACGAAATCGCAGAGCTCGCGGCCATGACGCGGATGCACTTCGCTTTTGCGCCAAATCTTGACTACCAGGGCGGGAAATACGGCGTCGCAATTCTCTCTCGATTTGAGATGGACAGCATCATGCATGTCATGTTCGAAAACAAACGTGAGGCTGAACGGCGCGGCCTGTTGATGGTTGACGTTAATACTGGTGGTGCGAGAGTCAACTTTGTCACCACGCATCTCGATTATCAGTTTGAAGATGGCCGGTTGTTTGAGACGCAGCAATTATTGGAATTTCTCAACGACGTTAAGGGGCCGCTGATTGTGGTTGCCGACCTGAATGACACGCCCGGCGGCAGCGCGTACAAACTGATGCGCACCCGTTTTGACGATGCGTGGGTGGTAAGCAGGGCGAAAGGTGATGGATTCAGTTATCCTGCTGACAAACCCGTGAAGCGGATCGATCATATTTTTTACCGGACCAGCAAAGGCGCTCGCGCGAAGAAGGCGTGGGTGGTTGAGACGCTGGCTTCGGATCACGTGCCTGTGGTTGCTGAGATTGAGATCAGATAAAGCCAGCCGCAAAAAGGCACAAAAAGCACAAAAAAGAAAAACATCAATGCTGACACTCAAGAGAACACTGGTTGCCGGTTTGAGTATTTGCTTTTTAACGGCGATGGGCCAGGCGCAAAAAGCAATCAACTGGCCGCAATACCAGGATATGGCGGTTGAGCTGATGCAGCAGTACCTGCGCATCAATACGTCAAATCCGCCGGGTAATGAAATCGAGGCGGCGAGGTTTCTCAAGAAGATCTTCGATCAGCACGGAATCGAGAACGAGATATTCGAGTACAAACCGGGTCGCGCAAACATCATCGCGCGTATCAAAGGCAACGGGTCGAAGCGCCCGATAATCTTGCTGAGTCACACTGACGTTGTTACTGCCGAGCCGGCGTCGTGGGAAGTCGATCCTTTCGCGGCCGTCATTAAGAACAATGCGATCTATGGTCGTGGCGCGCTCGACATGAAGGGCGAGAGCCTGCTTCATCTGATGACGATGATCCTGCTCAAGCGTGAAGGGCCACCGTTGTCGCGCGACGTGATATTTCTCGGCACGGCTGACGAAGAAGTTGACGACGAAGGCTCGCTCTGGATGATCGCAAACAAAGCCGACCTCTTCAAAAACGCTGAATACCTGCTTACTGAAGGCGGCGACAACATGCTCGAAGGCGACTCGGTAAAGATAGTCGGCGTCGATGTTGCTGAGAAGGCGCCGTTCTGGTTGCGACTCACGGCCACCGGACTGCCGGGACACGGCTCGCGGCCCGTCCCTGATTCGGCCACGAATCGTCTGATCCGTGCGATGAATCGCATTCTCGATTGGGAGACGCCGGTAAAGCTTCTGCCCGCTGTCGAGCAGTTCTTCAAAGACATCGCGCCGTTGCAGCCGGAGCCGCTGCGGGCGCAGTTTCTAAACATACGTGAGTCGTTGAAGAACCCCGATTTCGCAAAGGCACTCGCAAGCCAGCGTGAGTTTAGCTTTCTCTTGCGCAACACGATCTCGATCACGATGCTGAGTGGCAGCAAGCAGACGAATGTTATTCCGAATGCGGCGACGTGTAATCTTGACGTTCGATTGCTGCCGGGCGAGTCGCCAGAAGAGTTTCTCAACGCATTGAAGACTGTGATTGCGGACCCGTCGATCAAGATTGAGAACATCAATCGTTTCAAACAACCGAACAGTTCCCCGATCGATACGGAGTTGTTCTCTTTGATCGCGCGCAGGACGAAAGAGAAGTATCCACGCGCCGTTGTCACAACAAAGATGCTCAGCGGTTATACTGAAAGCCAGCTCTACCGGCAGCTCGGCATAGTCGCTTACGGCTGGGCGCCGATTTACACGACCCCCGAAGAAGACGAAGGCGTGCACGGCAACAACGAACGAATCACGGTGAAGAACGTTCGCGAAGGCACGCGCGAGTTGTACGAAGTCGTCAGAGACATCTCCCGTTAGTTAGAAGCAAGAGCCCCCCGGATTCATGTTCAGAGTTCAAGCTTTAGCTTGCAGTCGTGATACTCAGGCCCGCAAGCTAAAGCTTGAACTCTGAACACACAGGTTGCACATAAAACAGATTCTTATGCCCAAAGATGCATATGAGATGAACGAGAGCGAGATCCGCTCACGTATTATCACACTCGGATTTGGCGGTGATGAGCGACTCTTCATCGCCTTCTATCGCAAACTACAACAGGCGCTTCCCGAAGGGACCGGCATCATTTTGCGCGGCAGTGTCGTCACTAATAAGCGTCATGAAGACGGCCAGCCTTTCGACTCGCTGGGTAAAAACACGAGCGATCTGGATGTGACGCTGATCGGAAGCAAGGTCATGGAAGCCTGGTCCTCAGACGCTTATTACATTCCCGGACTGCACACGAAACCACTCTGCGACAAAGATCCGGACATCGCGCCGAGCCTGAAGGAGATACGTGAGTCGTTGCAAAAACTGGTCGGGCGCCCGGTGAATTTTCAAGCCACGTCGAGTCTTGTGCTTTATGGTCGCGACGTTTTGTTTGGTGAGCCATATTTCGTGGTGGTTCCGCCCGGTGAGAACGAGTGACCCTGAAGTTGCTGAGTTACAACATCCGCTTCGGTGGTCGCGGAAGGGAACAGGCGCTTGCGGAAACGATCGTTGCAGCGGCGCCTGATCTAGTTGTTTTTCAGGAGGCAATCGATCCCGCTGTAATTGAGCGCCTGTCGCAAGCGACGAAGTTTCCGTTCTGGGCCGCGAGACGAAATCACTCGATCGGTTTTTTGAGCCGGACGGAAGTTGACTATCACGAGTGGCATTACCCCGCGGGCGCGCGTCATTCGTTTCTCGAGATTGTTCCGGCTGGAGGCAAGACGCGTGTCTTTGGTTTGCATCTCAGTGCGCGTTTTTCGAAGTGGGATGAGCGCAGGCGCACGCGCGAGATCCGCTCGTTGCTTGAAGGGATCAAGCGTCATCAAAACGGGTTTCATGTTTTAGTCGGAGACTTCAACACGCTCGCGCCGGCAGATGTTCTCGAGCTGCATCGTTTGCCCGCGTGGATCCGCGCGCTGATCTGGATTAGTGGGCGCAAGCTGCAACGTGAGTCAATCCAGGTCGTGCTCGATGCCGGTTATAGTGATGGGTTTCGAATGCTGCATCCGGACGATAGGGGATACACGTTTCCGACGTGGGATCCACACGTGAGGCTTGATTACGTATTCGTGCCGCGCCCGTTTGCGGATCGGTTGGCGAGGTGTGAAGTGATAACGGAGCCGAAGGAAGGGATCCGTGCCGCTTCAGATCATTGCCCGCTCGTGGCGGAGTTGTTGCTGGAATAGATCCGTGTGATCTGTGGCTGAAGACCGCTGTAACCGGGTGGCAGCTCGATTGGATTCGGGCTGTGGAGACAGAACTCGGTGGTTGGACCAAGCGTCATCTGGCGGCCCCAGAGAGTAACGCCTTGCTGCGAGGTGAGTGGTTGTAATGTAGTGTAGAAGTCCTTGTACGAAACGCCTACCGGTTTGCTTAGCCAGAGCGCACATCGCGCTTGCGATAATTGTTCCTGACCGGCGCGCAGACGATACAAGCCTCCGGTTCCGTCTGCTGCTGCGCGGGCTACGCGGTTATGAGGTTCTTCGCAGACTCCTGAGACGGCGGCGTCATTGAGAGGATCCATCGCCGCGGAGTCGTCGAGTAGGTACCACTCTTCGTAGGCTTCATCGTTAGTGTTGAGCCAGCTCGCGCCGCGCACACGGAAGACGACTGAGTGATGAAAGCCGGGTGGTTTATTTGCGGCGAGCGTGTTGTGAAAGTCGACTAGATGGTTGACGTAAGCTTCCGGATCGATAGTGGATTGGGGCCAGTGCCAGAAGACATATGCGAGCATGATTGTTGTTTTTTCCACAGATTACACAGATTACGCAGATTGTTATTACATCTGTGTAATCTGTGGATGAAAAGGCTTACTGCATTGCCTTGATATCATCGAGCAGTACGCGCTCGTGGCCCTCGGGGTTCACCTTCGAATACGTCTTCCGTAAATTCCCCTCGGGATCGATCACGAAGCTGGTGCGGTTCCAGTACATCGTCCCCTTGTACTCGCTCTGCTCCACACCCGCAGCCTGTAACAGTTCATGATTCGGATCGGCAAGCAGATCGATCGTGAAACTGAACTTGTTGCAGAAGTTCTTGTGTGACTCGACGTCATCCTCACTCACGCCCACAACCGCAATATTCGCATCATCAAACTCCTGCTTCGTGGCCGTGAACGATTTCCCCTGGATCGTGCAACCCGGCGTGTCGTCCTTCGGATAGACATAAACAACCAGCCACTTACCTTTGAAATCATCAAGCCGCACGGTCTTGCCGTCCTGGTTCTTGAGATTGAAATCTACGAAGCGTTGACCTTCCTGAAGTCCCATGTTTCTTCCTTTGTTTTGAAATTTATTACCACGCGACAGCGTAACGACTGCGTCTTGGATCGGCGCCCGCTGCCGCCACACCCGTTTTTGGATCGTAGATGATGACGGTGGGCGCGGAGAGCGTGCCCCACTCGCCCTGTACCTTGACTTTGTGTCCCTTGTCAGAAAGCTCCTTGATCGTTTTGAGATTTACGCGCGACTCGACGTTGAGTGAGCCCGGAAGAAATTCGTGATCATCAAACGAGCTGACGTAGTGCTGCGTGTCGAACCGCGGCGCCTCGACAGCTTCCTGCGGGTTCATGCCAAACTCGATAATGTTCAATAACACTTGCAGCAGTGCCTGGTCCTGATTGTCGCCGCCGGGCGTGCTGAGCACCATGAACGGCTCGCCACCTTTAAGCACGAGCGTGGGCGTCAACGTGATCCGCGGTCGCTTGCCCGGCGCGACGACGTTCGGACTATTTGCATCCGTAAGTGATGACTGCAAGCGTTGGCCCATCAGCACGCCAGTATCGCCGGCAACGACCGCGGGTAGCCACGCGCCGCTGGGTGTTGCGCTAAACAAGTTTCCCTC
>DATHTI010000252.1:0-1860 GCA_035463335.1 Pyrinomonadaceae bacterium
ATTGGTGTTCTTGCAGTACTATCAGGCTTGATAAAGGAAAAGGCCGCTGGAGTTAATCCTAGCGACCCTCGTCAATATCGTGGTAGCGCATACGGGACTCGAACCCGTGGTCTCTGCCTTGAGAGGGCAGCGTGTTAGCCGACTACACCAATGCGCCGCAGAGGTTCGGATTATAGGTGCGCAAAGGCGCGGATCGCAAGTTTTGCCAGCGGATCTGCGCCGGTGGATGCGGATCTGTCCTTATTTGCTATACTGCACGCGCTCGAGCTCTAGCTAATCCTCGAATTACTTTTGCCTATGAACATCGTTGTGTTGCGGGAGACACAAGAGGGTGAGGCACGCGTCGCGCTCATGCCCGAGTCCGTTAAGAAACTCGCCGCACTCGGAACCTCCATACACATCGAAAGTCGCGCCGGTCTCAGCGCCGCCCGCACTGACGACGATTATCGCGAAGCGGGCGCTGAAATTAGCTCCGATCGAGAAGCCCTCCTCGCTGATGCAGACGTACTCGCCGCCGTTAATCGACCGTCAGCAAACGATTTTTCACGACTCAAAAAAGGCGCAGTCGTGATCGGTTTCCTGCGCCCACTCGACGAGCCCGCCGCGCTAATACCAGCAGTCGATCGCGGCATCACGACTTTCTCCGTCGAGCTGATTCCACGAATCACACGCGCGCAGGCGATGGACGCGCTTTCGTCGATGGCCACCGTCGCGGGCTACAAAGCCGTCCTGATCGGCGCCGCACACATCCCGCGAATGTTTCCGCTGCTGATGACTGCCGCAGGCACTGTGCCACCAGCGCGCGTGCTGGTGCTCGGCGCGGGCGTTGCCGGACTACAGGCGATCGCTACGGCCAGACGTCTCGGCGCAGTGGTCGAAGGCTACGACGTGCGCGCTGCCGCAGGTGAGCAGGTGAAATCGTTAGGCGCGACGTTTCTCGAAGTCGATCTCGGCGGGATCAAAACTGAAGACGCGGGTGGCTACGCAGTCGAGCTCTCTGACGAAGCAATGAACCGCGGGCGCGCATTGATCGCAGAACATGCAAAAACCGCGGACGTAGTTATCACGACCGCACAAGTGCCTGGCAGACGCGCTCCGCTACTGATCACTGAAGAAGCAGTCAACGGAATGAAGCGCGGCTCGATCGTCATCGATCTCGCCGGCTCAACCGGCGGCAACTGCGCGCTCAGCCAGGCAGACGTGACGGTCGAACGCGACGGCGTAACGATCCTCGCGCCGACAAATTTGCCGGCAACTATTCCAGTCCACGCGAGCCAGCTCTACTCGCGCAACGTCACTTCCTTTCTTTCACTGCTGATCAAAGACGGCCAGCTACAGATCGACATGAAGGACGACGTTCTTGGACCATCGTGCGTTACACATAACGGCGAAGTCGTGAACCAGCGCGTCGCAGCCGCGCTACAGGCACAACCAGGTTAGGAGCAGGTCGATGCATTTAGAAGATCCTTTTGTCCAAAAGATACTTTTGATATCGGCGCTTTATGTTTTCGCGCTCGCGGCGTTCCTGGGATATCAGGTCATCTCGCGCGTGCCACCGCTGCTGCACACGCCGCTGATGTCAGCGACTAATGCTATCTCCGGTATCTCGCTCGTCGGCTCAATCGTCACGGCGGGGGCGCAGTACAACACGGTCAGTACGGTTCTCGGATTTATCGCTGTCGTTTGTTCCACGACGAATGTTGTCGGCGGCTTTGTTATCACCGATCGCATGTTGAAGATGTTTAAGAGGAAAGAGATCGCGAAAAAAGACTAATCACAGATCTCACGGATGCAATTCTACTTCATCGAACTAAGCTACCTGCTCGCTTCAATCTTCTTCATCCTCGGATTGAAGGGGCT
>DATHTI010000253.1:0-5396 GCA_035463335.1 Pyrinomonadaceae bacterium
CGCAGCAGACAAAGCCCGACATGTTTGTGCTCACGGGCGACTACAGCACGTCCTACCGTCGTTACATCGAGCCCTGTGCCGAAGCTCTGTCAGCCTTGAGCGCGCCCGAGGGCGTCTGGGCCGTGCTCGGTAATCACGATCACTACACGGATCCCGAGCTCACGACGCGCGCGCTGCAACGTCATCACATCGCAGTGCTGAACAACGCCCACACGACACTCCGGCGTGGCCCGGATTCGATCCAGTTATCAGGCATAGACGATTGGAGCTGGAACGCAACCGATTGGCCGCGCGCCTTCTCCGGCTTGAAGATGAACACGCCGGTGATCCTACTCTCGCACCAGCCGTCTGTGCTCGACCTCGAGCAGACGAAGAACGTAGCGCTGATCCTGAGTGGGCACACGCACGGTGGACAACTGAATTTTCCGTTGCTCGGCGCGCCCGCTAGCTTATTTACACAAGACTTGAGATACGCACGCGGCTTATTTCAACGCGGCGACACCCAGCTCTACGTCTCGACCGGAACGGGCGTGATCGGTCTGCCGGTGCGACTGGGCGTCCGC
Source organism: Pyrinomonadaceae bacterium (assembly GCA_035463335.1). GTDB lineage: Bacteria > Acidobacteriota > Blastocatellia > Pyrinomonadales > Pyrinomonadaceae > PSRF01. Next base: position 564 of record DATHTI010000253.1, read on the forward strand.
CCCGAAATCGCCGTGCTCCGCCTGCGACGCTCCGAAAAATAGATTGACATTCGCAGTTGAGCAGAGTACTTTACGGCGTGAAGTATCAGGCCATCGCCTGAATAGGAAATGCCAGTGATTGGAGTACAATGCGGCCACGATGACGCTTCTCGAGAGTATTAACTCACCCGCCGACCTGCGCGCGCTTTCACCTGATCAACTTCGAACCGTAGCCGACGAGATTCGCGCTTACATACTCGAAACGATGTCTCGAGTGGGCGGCCATACCGGCGCGTCACTCGGCGCCGTCGAGCTCGCCGTAGCGCTGCACTACGCCTTCAACACGCCACACGATCGGCTGGTTTGGGACGTCGGCCACCAGGCTTACGCGCACAAAATACTGACCGGACGGCGCGATTTGCTCCCGACAATCAAACAGTACGGCGGCATCAGCGGTTTCCTGCGTCGCGATGAATCTGAGTACGACACGTTCGGCGCGGGACACGCTTCGACGTCGCTCTCGGCCGCACTCGGCATGGCGATCGCGCGCGATCACAAGGGTGAAGATCATCATGTCGTCGCGTTGATTGGCGACGCTTCCCTCGCCGGCGGCATGGCCATGGAAGCCATCAACCAGGCCGGACACTTGAAGAGCCGTTTGATCGTCATACTGAACGACAACGAGATGTCGATCGCGCCCGCAGTCGGCGCCTTGACCGGCTACCTCAATCGAATTCGTGGCGCGCATGGCTATCACCGGTTCAAAGACGAAGTTGAAGAGAAGCTGCTCGCGATTCCTTCTGTCGGCGAGAGACTGCATCAGGCGGCGAAGACGATGAAGGACATGATCGCCGCTGCGGTTCTACCCGGCGCTCTCGTCAACGAGCTTGGTTTCAAGTACATCGGTTACGTTGACGGCCACAATCCGCGCGCGCTCGTCGCCGCATTCGAAGAAGCCAAGCAGATCAAGGACGGTCCGGTGATCGTCCACGCGCTGACGACGAAGGGAAAAGGCTTTCCGCAGACTGAGATCGATTACTACCGCTGGCACGCAACCGGCCCATTCGATCTCCAAACCGGGCAGCCGCACAAGAGCTCGTCAAAAGTCCCGACTTACACCACCGTTTTCGGCAACACGCTCGCAGAGCTGATGGCGAAGGATCCGGCAGTCGTGGCATTGACTGCCGCGATGCCTGACGGGACCGGCGTGTGCACCGCGCTCGAGCAGTTTCCCGATCGTTCTTTCGACGTCGGTATCGCGGAGCAGCATTGTGTGACGTTTGCGGCGGGCCTTTCGTGTGAAGGACTGAAGCCGGTGTGTGCGATCTACTCGACTTTCCTGCAACGCGGTTTCGATCAGGTGGTACACGACGTCTGCATCCAGGATCTAAACGTGAAGTTTTGTCTTGACCGTGGCGGTATCGCAGGCGGCGACGGGCAAACGCATCACGGTTTGCTCGACATTGCTTACCTTCGCGCTGTGCCAAACATCGTCCTGATGGCGCCGAAGGACGAAGGCGAGATGCGCGACATGATGTTCACGATGCTCGAGCACACGGGACCGGCCGCGATGCGATACCCGCGTGGAAACGGTGTCGGTGTTGACATCAGTCGCGAGCCGGAGCTGCTCGAGATCGGCAAGGGCGAGATATTGCGCGATGGTGGTGAGGTCGCGATCGTGGCTTATGGCGCGATGGTCCATCCCTCGCTCGCCGCCGCTGACCGCCTCGCGAAAGAGCGAATCGAGACGACTGTTGTGAACGCGCGTTTTGTGAAGCCGCTCGACGCGCCGTTACTGCTGGCCCTCGCGCGTACGAAGCGCCTGATCGTCACAGTCGAGGAAGCTTATCTGGCGGGTGGTTTTGGATCGGCGGTGATGGAGCTGCTCGAAGAGAATGGTTTGCAGGACCAGGTTCGCGTGGTCCGAATGGGAATCCCGGATCGTCTCATCACGCATGGCGACGCGAAGTTGTTACTGGCGAAGTACGGGCTCGATGCAGACGGCATCTACACGCGCGTCCGCGAGAGCATCGAGGTACTCGACGATCGCCGCACGCGCACCACAAAAGGCACAAGAATTTAGCCACAAAAAGGCACAAAAAGCACAAAAAAAGGTTGTGAGTTAAGCGCGCTCGTTCCTCTCAGAAAATTTTGTGCCTTTTGTCCTTTTGTGCCTTTTGTGTACTCCTAATGCACGAAATCGGAAGGTTTTGAGTCTCCTTCACGCCTGATCTCCCCGAAAAATGTGGCTTGTCGCGTGGCCTCGTGATTGCAAACCATTTCCAGAATAGCCATGAAGGAACACGAACAACCTCATTTTGACGACGAGCGAACACTCCTGTCCGCGCGGCCTGTCGTGCCTCTGGAGAAGATCGCAGCGAAGGCGCGACACCGCCGGCAGTGGTTTCTCGGTGGCGCGTTCGCCATCGCGATGGTGCTTGGCGCGGCTTCGGCGCTCGTGGCGTCGTACCTGAAGCTGCGCAATGTGCCTCAGACCGCAGCCGAGTTGTCCGTTGAACCCGATGTCGAGCCTGCACCGGTCGCAGTGGCGGAAGCGACTCCAACTGAGACACCGGTTGTCGAGAGCGAGAACGTCGACACGTCAGAAGAGGTAGAAACTTCAGAAGAGATCGCTACAGAACCTGCTACACCGAAGAAAGAACCGGCGCCGAAGCGCAGAACAGTTGCGCAACACACTACGGAACCGGTCGAAGATCATGACGCGCGACAGCCTAACGAGGAAGAGCAGTTACAACAGATTCGCGAAGCGGTGCTTTATGACCAGTGGCAGGAGCGACGTTCACGGCGCGCCTTGCGGCGCGAGCGTCGCCGGGCCGAGCGCTACAACCATCGCGATCTTTCCAACCTCGACGAGATCTTCGAAGGCCGTCGTCGTCGTCGTCCATAAAACACATGTATTGACGGAATGCTGATCGAATGGCATCATCACGTTGCTACGTGGTCGCCCTGTTTTAACTCACACAATTTAATATCCCCGGCATCTAATAACTGATCTGTTTTGCGCGCGATGCAAGCGCGGGTATGGTGAACATCATGAAAAGGCAGATGTTTCGTGAGCGGGAGTGTATTCACCGTGAGGAAGGAGCTGACGGTGATTTCTACAATGGGGTGTTCTACCTGCAAGCCTTGCAACGACTACGCGTTGATGATGCGGTGAAAATGGCGGGCAAAGTGACGTCGTTTTTCTGGTCTGATGCGCCGCAGATCATTGTTTGGTTGTGTGATGATTGCGCCACGCAGCTCAGGCTGACCGAAACGCCGCGCGCGGTGACGAGACGCGCTTAGCAGTACACAAAAGGCACAAAAGTACAAAAGGCACAAAAATTTTTAGGAAGGTTTTTGTGCTTTTGTGCTTTTTTGTGGCTAAGTAATCCTGTGAAGCGCGAGCGGATAGATAAACTGCTTGTCGAGCGAGGGCTCGCGGAGTCGCGAACGAAGGCCCAGGCGATGGTCATGGCGGGCATCGTACTCGTCGACGAGCAGCGCGTGGAAAAACCTTCCCACCAGTTCGATCCAAACTCAGCAATTCGTATCAAGGGCGGCGACGATCCGACGAGTCGCTACGTCGGGCGTGGCGGTCTGAAGCTCGAAGCAGCACTGCGCGAGTTTCAGATTGATGTCGCAGGGTTGACGTGTCTCGACGTGGGCGCTTCAACGGGCGGGTTTACTGATTGTCTGTTGCAGCATGGCGCGAAGCGTGTTGTGGCTGTAGACGTGGGTCACAACCAGATCGACTGGCGTTTGCGAAACGATCCGCGCGTCGAAGTTCGCGAAGGCGTCAATGCGCGATATTTGAAGCCCGAAGATTTCGAGCAGAAGTTTGATCTGGCGGTGATGGATGTGTCGTTCATCTCCGCGACAAAAGTGCTGCCCGCGATTGTGCCCTTGCTCGTCGAGGGAGGGGCCATCGTCACGCTGATCAAGCCGCAGTTTGAGGTCGGACGTGGAGAAGTTGGCGGCGGCGGTGTCGTGCGTGACGCAGCGAAGCGCGCGCGCGTTGTTGAAGAAGTCAACGACGCGGCCCGTGCCCTCGGCCTCGAGGTTGTGAATGTCATCGAGTCGCCAATCGCAGGCGCGGAAGGGAATATCGAGTTCCTTGCACAGTATAAGGTTTTGTGACTTTTGTGCTTTTTTGTGGCTTGAACTATCATCCCGCTGTTTTTAACGCCCCTCGTCAAACCAATGTCGTCAATCAAGCGGATAGGAATAGTCCTTAAACCGCACCAGCCCCAGGCACTAGAGACCATCTGCGAACTGGTCGTGTGGCTTGCAGAGCGCGGCATCACGCTCGTCGGTGGTCCAGAGCTCGAGCGCGAGCGCATCGAACACCAGACCGGCTGCCCCGTCCCGCAGGTTGAGAGCGATGCACTCGCCGCGGAGGTCGATCTCATGCTCGTGCTCGGCGGCGACGGCACGATGATCGCCACCGCGCGGATGATCGGCGATCAGGAAGTGCCGGTTCTGGGCGTCAACTACGGCGGGCTCGGTTACCTCGCCGAGTTTCGCATTGAAGAGCTCTACAGCGCTCTCGAGTCGATCCTCGCGGGAAACTACCGCCTCGATCGACGCGTCATGCTGGCTGTTGAGCTGCGTCGTCACGAGGATCCGCCAAAGACGAGCCGTGTTCTGAACGACGTGGTCATCAACAAGTCGGCACTCGCGCGCATCATCGAGATCGAGGCCTATCTGAACAACCAGTTCGTCAACTCGTTCCGCGCCGATGGTCTAATCGTCTCAACACCGACCGGCTCGACTGCTTACAATCTTTCCGCGGGTGGACCAGTTATCTTTCCCTCGATGAATGCAGTTGTGATAACTCCGATTTGTCCGTTT
>DATHTI010000254.1:0-6975 GCA_035463335.1 Pyrinomonadaceae bacterium
ATAGAAGGATCGTCAGCGGTGCCTTCTCTATCGAAGACGCAGAGCGCGTAATTGTCGCGATTGACGGTGACGTATGCGGCGCAAAGCGAAGCATCGAGTGCTTCGTAAGTCGCACCTGCAACGCGGCGGACCAACTGCTCCGGTTCGAGGGCGCGCAGTAATCCACGACCGATGTCGGACAGGAATCTGAGTTCGCGATTGCTGCCGATTAGCGCCCACTCGCGTTGTGACGTGCGGACGTGAAGACTGACACGTGACAGCAGTTCGCCGGGCGTTGAAGGTTTAGTGATGTAGTCGTCGGCGCCGGCGGTGAATGCCTGGACTTTGCGCGCCTCATCATCACTTTCGGAAAGAGCGATGATCGGCAACTTGCTCGTGGTCGGCTGGGCGCGAAGCAGTTTGCACAGTGCGAGGCCGTCGACGCCGGGCATTTCGAGGTCGAGTGCTACGAGGTCGCAGCGCACGCCTTTCAGCACGCGCAAAGCCGACGATGCTTCGGTCGCGGTCACGACACGATACTGGGCCTTCTCGAAGATTTCGCGGAGCCTTTCGCGAGCCGCTGCGTCGTCGTCAACTATTAAAAGTGTTGCGCTGTGATTTTCGGCGGGAGCTACCATGCTTTCAGCAGGGCACGTCGTGAAGACACGCCTCACAGCGATTGAAAGCGATGAGTGATGATTATGTCAAGAATTTGATCCGGCAGCCTTGGTTATTGAGCGCCTTTCCTTAGAACAAGTCAGGAAGAGGGGCTTGCCCCCGCTTTCCCCAAACAGCGGGGGTAAGCCCCTCTTCCTGACTTGTTCTATTGTAAAGACGTTATTTCAGCCGGCAAGTCTGATGGAGTACGGCCTACGCGGTGGCTCGATTTCATGCGGTACATCTCGTTATCGGCGGCGACTACGAGCTGGTCCAGGGTGTCGCCGTCTACGCCGAATGTCGCGGTTCCGATGCTGATTCCAACACGCGCAAAGCGGTTTCTCCCGATCGGCAATGAGAACTTCGAGACCACGTTCTCGATGCGCATGCATAAATCCTCCACCTGCGCGCCCACAACCTCCTGCACGAGGGCGACGAACTCATCGCCACCATTACGCGCCAGAAAGTCGTACTCGCGCAACTGCCCCGCGATCAGGTGGGCCACTTCACGCAACATCTTGTCGCCTGCTTTGTGCCCGTACGTATCGTTCACATTTTTAAACTCATCGAGGTCGAGCATCACGACTTGGAACGTGCGGTCAGTGCGGCGCGCGCGTGCCGCCTCCTCTTCAAAACGCAAAGACAGGTAACGTCCGTTCGGCAAGCCCGTGAGCGGATCGGTCAACGCATTCGACTCCGCTTCAGCATGTTGCATCGCATTTCCCAACGCGTCGGAAGCAAGCCGCGTCACTGTCTCCAGCAGTCGCATGTGATCGTCAGTGTATTGCTCGAGATCTGCCGAGTAAACGGAGAGCGCACCAAGCAACACGTCGTCCTTGAACAGCGGCAACGAAGCCATCGAACGAAACTTGATCCCTGCTTCGGGGTTTACGTCAGTGAAGTCAAGACTCGGATGAAGCTGGTTAACAGGACTGCGATTCGCGAGCGCAAAACCGGTCACACCTTCGCCGAGCGCGATGCAACGGCCGGTCAGCTTTTGGACGTGCTTGCCGGCGACGTGTCGCGCGGTCGCGTAACCCTTTCGCTCGTCGTAAAAATAAACGATGCAAGTGTCGAATGGGACCACGTGGCCCACCTTATCGACGAGTATCTCGAGCGTGTGCTCGACGTTCAACGACGTACCAAACGTGCGGGCAATCTCGTATAACGCATAAACCTCGCGATGCGCCTTCTTGATCTGATCGTAAGCGATGTAAGAGCCACGCTCGCGAGTTTGATTCATATCGACTTCGCTCAGTTGAATCGGCGGCTCGGTGGAATAGTTGGCCGGCTGGTGTTGCAGGCCAAGTCTTGCAATCTCTGCGTCGAACCGCGGCAAGTGTTTGATGAACTGCTCGACCACGAACGGATCGAAATGAATTCCGGCGCCGCGCAACAGCAGCGCAGTCGCTTCGTCGAGAGTCATGCCACGGCGAAACGGCCGATCTTCACGAACTGAATCAAAGCAATCGACTACGGAGATAATGCGCGCAGTGATGGGGATCTGTTCACCGCGCAAGCGGTCAGGATAACCACGGCCGTCCCACTGTTCGTGGTGATGCCTGACGATCGGAATCACTGGATACGGAAAATTCACGCGACCGAGGATCTGTGCGCCGACAACCGTGTGGATCTTCATCTTCTCAAACTCAGCATGAGTCAAAGGGCCGGGTTTATTCAGAATATGCGGCGGAACGGCGAGCTTGCCGACGTCGTGAAGCAAAGCGCCGGCTTTTAATGCGGCGATCTCGTCGTGTGAAAGACCAAACACTTCGCCCATGCCCGCCGCGTAAATCTGCACGCGCCGGACGTGACAATGTGTCGTTTGATCTTTTGCATCGATCGCAGTTGCGAGTGCTTCTGCGGTTGCGAGATGAAGCTCACTGAGTGCTTCGATCTCTTTGGTCTTCGATTGCAGACGCGTGCGAGCGCTGCGATAAATCAGGTAAGTCGCGAGAATTGAGATTGGAGTGAGAATGACATAGGGCAAGAGAAACGTGCCGTAGATCAATTCGAGCAGGAGTGGCACGGCGAGCAATGTCCACGCAATCCACAACTGGTTTGTGTGCCACCAGTGGCCCAGCGATGAGCGCACCGACGCGACCGGAGACAGAGCTGGGAGCAAATCAGCTCTCTCTCCGGTGAATTGGGCAAGTGGTAACCCGATACGATCGGGTTGCCGTGCTGGGTGAGATGTTTCGCGGCTCGTTATTGTCATAGAACTTTGTGCGGCTACGGACCCCGTGCGGAGAGCCCGCGAAGCCAGTGGCTTCTGCGCCGCGCTGTCCCTATGTTCAACTGTTGTGCCGCTCGAATTACCGCGAATTCGCGATGAGTGGTTGTCAATCATTCCATTCTGACAGGTCAGATTGAGAAGTTCAGTCAAGCTGCTAAACTTAGCCGCGGATGAACACAGATCAAGTCGGATATATCGATCTGCTGCGGCGGAACCGCAGCTTCAGGCAACTATGGCTCGGGCAGGTTGTCAGCCAGATGGGCGACTGGTTCAACACCATCGCTCTCTACACAATCATCCTCAAGCTTACGGGCTCGGGTCGCGACGTTGGTCTGCTGCTCGTCGCGCGCTTCGTTCCGAGTTTCTTCTTTGGACCAATCTCGGGCGTGATTGCTGACCGGTTTAGCCGCCAGCGAATCATGATCGTGTCAGACCTCCTGCGCGCGGTGGTTGTGCTCGGATTTCTGTTTGTGCGCCGTCCGGATCAGTTGTGGATCATCTACGTGCTGACAGTTTTTCAACTCGGACTCTCGACGTTTTTCGAGCCCGCGAAGACAGCGGCGATACCATCGATTGTCGAGGATCGTGAGCTTGTTGCCGCGAACGCGATCTCGTCGGTGACGTGGTCGGCGATGCTTACTCTCGGCGCTGCGATAGGCGGGTTAATTGCAACGGCGTTTGGAACTGATGTCGCATTCATTCTCGATGCCGCGACGTACCTGCTGTCGGCGGCATTGATTGCGAGTATTCGCCTTCCCAAACGAAAGAAACGTGAACGGCAAAAAGTGTCACTGAGCCGGCTTTTAGGGATCGGGGAGACGATTGAAGGTATCAAGTACGTTAAGGATCGACCACGTGTCCTGGCAGCGTTTCTGGTAAAGCCGGCCTGGGGGTTAGGTGGTGGCATACTCACGCTGCTGGCTGTATTTGGCGAACGCATTTTCCCGATTGGCAAGGATGCTTCCGTAGGAATTGGGATTCTGTTTACAGCGCGGGGGATTGGAACCGCCGTGGGTCCGATCGTCGCGCGACGGATTGCGGGCGAAGGAAACCGCCGGATGCAGGCGTCGATCGGCATCGCGTTTCTGATTGGAGGCGTTTTTTACATATTGTTTGGCAGTGCGACGAGCTTCATCTTTGCCCTTGTCGTGCTGGGAATCGCACACTGTGGCGGCAGCATTCTCTGGGTCTTTTCCACCGTGATTTTGCAACGAGCAGTCGTTGATAATTTTCGCGGGCGTGTGTTCGCGGCTGAGTTGGCGTTGTTGACTTTGACTATGGCAGCGTCTAATTACATTACCGGCGAGCTGCTCGATCGGTTTCAGATCTCGCCGCGGATCGTGACTGTTGGGATTGGAATCTTCTTTTTATTGCCGGGCCTCTCCTGGTTCTTAACGCAGCGTTGGTGGGACCGGGAGGAACGTGTGGCGCGCATACCAGTCGATGATGCGCAGGTAGTGCACCAGTCAGTAGATTAACTATGAAGATCAGAGTGGGAGTCATGGGGTCGGCAGCCTCCGACAGCGCGCGGCTCGAGACAGGCAACACGCTTGTCGACAGGGCTGAACGGCTTGCGCGCGTGATTGCCGGTAAGGAGGTCATACTGCTCACTGGCGCGACGACGGGCATTGTTTACGTTGTTGGGAAGACGGCGCACGAGGCGGGGAGTTTTCATGTGGGCATCTCGCCGGGAAGCAATGAACGCGAGCACAGCGAGTTATACAAGTTGCCGGTTGATGCGTGTGATGCGTTGATTTACACGGGTTTTGGGTTGAAGGGGCGGAATGTTGTGCTCGTGAGGTCGTGCGATATTGTGCTTTTTGTTTCGGGTGCGATGGGATCGTTGAACGAGTTCACTATTGCGCACGATGAGGGAAAAATTATCGGGTGTCTGGCGGGAACGGGTGGCGTTGCCGATGAGTCGGAATACTTGTTGCAGAAGTTTGGGAAGAGGACATCGACGGCGCGAGTGTTTACGAGTGAAGATCCGGAGAAGTTGTTGAGTGATTGTTTGGGGGCGCTGAGGTTGAGATGAGTGATCGCACAATAATCGCCCGCCATATCAACCAAGCGATCAATGCAAACGACTTCGCTAATCAAATTTGGCAGCAGTGTCAGCCGGTGCAAATCGAGCATTACTGGTCTGGAGAGACGGCGATCGCTTCGCGTCATGCTGAAGCGCGAGTTTGCTGGTCCGATGAGGCGCTGCACGTGCGTTTCGTGGGCAAACAGCACGAACCCTTGATCGTTTCGAAAAATCCAGTCACGGATAAGAAGACTTTGGGACTATGGGATCGAGACGTATGCGAGATCTTCCTCGCTCCTGATCCTGCAAAACCGTGGCGGTATTTTGAGTTTGAAGCGGCTCCGACAGGCGAGTGGATCGATCTGGGAATCACAGTTACGCCGGAAGGAAGAGAAACTGATTGGGATTTCGCGTCAGGCTTCACTACCGCCGCTAATCTCGACGGCGAGCAACTCTTTGTCGGTATGAGGATTCCCTGGAGCGACTCGCTTCCAAAGCCGCAACCGGGCGATGTTTGGCGAGTGAATGTTTTCCGCTGTGTTGGACCAGAAGCACCGGAGCGTTACCTCGCATGGCTACCAACGAGGACACCCGAGCCCAACTTTCACGTACCGGAAGTATTCGGAGTGCTGCACTTTGAATAATGCTTTTATTCGCGTGAATCCGCGGCTAAAACGTATTTCTCGAAAACCGTCCGATCTGAATCGCTAATCTCCAGAATCCGAGCCCCAATCAGGTATCCACTACCATCTTCCAGATTCTCATACCTGACCGTCACCACCTTCATCTCCACTGGTCCAGCGGGCAGCTCGAGCTTCACATGCAGCTTCCGATCAGCCCCCGCAAGATAGTGCTCACCGATCCGGATCGCCGGAACAATTAACGCCAGCCCCGTGATACTGACGTCCAGTGTGTGCCCGTCAAGCGCCGGCAAACGCCTGGATCCATTCGTATTCACGCGCGGATCCGACAGACTCAACGTGAAACGCAGTCGCACCCGCACACGCCTGGAATGGCGCCGGTTGCCGATAAAACGGCGTAATTGCGACACGATTCTGCGGGGCAGCTCCGACATTCTGGGAAACCACTAAATAATCTTCGGACCAATTGAGGTAGGGCACGGGGAAGCCGCGTCGGGGGCAATGCAAGGGCCATTCTAAAGAACCTGCTCGCGCGGACGCAACAGTTTAATTCTTCACGATCAGAGGTTTGCCACCGGCGTCACCGCTTCGCACTCCCGAAGCGTCGAGGTAGAACGAAAGACGGCCCGTGCGGCCATACTGGGCGGGTACGGCAGTCGCATACCACGACTTTCCATCCGTGGCGCGGACCACCTGGAAGCGGTAGCCGGTGGTTTCCGGTCCCTCGATGTCTTTTGGAACGAGCCCACCAGCGATTAGCTCAGCCATATTCCCAAACTGGCCATTGTGGCCCTGTGCATAGACCACCTGCGCGAGCGTGATACGCGTCAGCATGTCCTGGACGTCGCTGTGGTGGGCATTGATGCGGGCTTCGAAGAAAAACTTCTTGCCTTCCTTGCGGACAAGATCGAGATTCTCCTTATCACCTACGATCCACATGTTGTCGACTTTGATCAGCGATGCGGGCTCGATCTTCTCTTTACCATCGGCGTCAACTACTTTCACGAAAACTGTCGCGGCGTCGCCGCTGATCTGTTCGCCGGTGATGTCGACCTTCTCCGGGATCTTCTCACTGACGGCGATCGCCATCTTGTCGAAATCAGGTTTTAGATCTTCGTACTCCTGTGTCGAGAGTCCTTCGATCGCCTGGCGATAGATTGAGATGCCGAACGCCTCACGAAACTTCTTCTCGCGCATCATGCGGTAAAACTCACGCATCGTTTCAGTCGGCGTGCGCGGCGCTTGTGCGAATGCACTTGAAGATAAGAGAGCGGTTAAGAGAAAAATTAGGACAACTCGAATGCGCATATGTGTTTCGGCGGTTGAAAACAACTGTAGGGGCGGCCCTCTGTGGCCGCCCCAGGTTGCCACATTGTGTTTCCTCGCAGGGGCGGCCACGGAGGGCCGCCCCTACAATTAGCGATTACGGGTTCATT
>DATHTI010000255.1:0-12899 GCA_035463335.1 Pyrinomonadaceae bacterium
CGATGTTGCCGCAACGGAGCCAGTGCGCACGATCTTGTCAGGGCCTTCGGGCGGCGTCGTCGGCGCTTTGCGTGCGGCGCAATCGGCCGGAATTCAAAACGTGATCACCTTTGACATGGGCGGCACGTCGACTGACGTCGCCCTTTGCGACAGCGGCGCGATACGGACCACGAATGAAGCGATCGTTGCGGGACTGCCGGTCGCGGTTTCCGTGATGGACATCCACACGGTTGGGGCAGGTGGTGGATCGATTGCGCGCGTTGATGAGGGTGGATCTTTACGTGTTGGACCAGAGTCTGCCGGCGCCGATCCGGGACCAGCGTGTTACGGAAAATCATTGTTGCCGACCGTCACGGATGCGCACGTCGTTTTAGGCCACTTCGGCGGGTTCGGTTTGCTCGGTGGTGAGTTCAAGCTCGACGAAAAACGCGCCACGTCCGCGATGGCCAATCTCGCGAACGATCTGAGCAAAGCAGCAGGCCGGCGATGCAGCGTTGTTGCAGCGGCTGAGGGCGTGCTGTCTGTTGCAAACACAAACATGGAGCGCGCGCTACGACACATCTCGGTCGAGCGCGGGCACGATCCGCGACAGTTTGCGCTTCTGCCATTCGGCGGCGCTGGCGGTCTTCATGCGGTCGATCTTGCGCGTGCGCTGCGCATTCCAACGATCATCGCGCCGACGGCTCCGGGCGCGCTCTCTGCGGTAGGCGTGCTTGTTGCGGACGTGATCAAGGACCAGAGCCGCACGGTGATGTTTACGTATGGACCGAAGGAGATCAGCAGGCTCGGAAAAGTTTTTAGCGAAATGGAAAGAGAAGCGGCGGCGTTGTTGCGCAGTGAAGGGTTCGCGAAGTCGCGACAACGACACGAGCGGTCACTCGCGATGCGTTATCGCGGGCAGTCGTTCGAGCTGGAAGTGAGAAAGACCGTAGGCGATCTGGCGACGGAATTTCATCGTGTGCATCGCGAGCGTTACGGTTACGCGCAGGAGCAGAGCGAGATCGAGATTGTAAGTGCGCGGCTGCGATCGTTTGGCGTCGTCGAGAAGCTGCCGTTAACAAAAATCAGATCAGGAAAAACAAAACCGCACGGTGAAGTGAGTATTTACCTCCACGGCCGGAAAACCTCTGCGGCGTTGTACAGGCGGGACGAACTATGGGCCGGCGCAAAACTGCAAGTACCGTGCGTAGTGACGGAGTATTCAGCCACAACACTGATAGACGCGGATTCGAAAGCACGGATTGACGGCTTTGGGAATTTGCTGATCGAGTGCAAATGAAACAGTTTGATCCGACAACTTTAGAAATCTACCGGGCGCTGTTCACTTCGGTGGCGGAAGAGATGGGTGTAGCGCTGCGTCGTACCGCGTTCTCACCAAACATCAAAGAGCGGCGCGATTACTCGTGCGCGGTCTTTGATGCGAATGGCCGAGTGATCGCGCAGGGCGATCACATGCCGGTACATCTCGGATCGATGCCGATGGCCGTGGCCGCCGCGCTCGCGGAGATCGATCTGGTTGAGGGTGATGTGGTGGCGCTCAACGATCCTTTCGCCGGTGGCACACACTTGCCTGACGTCACACTCGTGATGCCGGTAGTCAACAGGAAGCGCATACTGTTTTACGTCGCGAACCGCGCACATCACGCTGACATTGGCGGCGCAACACCCGGCTCGATGGGGCTCGCGACCGACATCTACGGTGAAGGAATACGAATTCCACCAATTCGTCTCGTCCGCGAAGGCGTGCTCGATGCTGACACGATGCGTTTGTTGCTGGCGAATGTTCGTGGAAATGTCGAGCGTCGTGGCGACTTTGACGCGCAGATCGGTTCGTTAAAGACTGGCGCCGTGCGCCTGCTCGAGATCCTGGAGCGTCGCGGCGAAGGTGAGGCGACCGAATATGCGTCGCAACTGATCGACTACTCGGCGCGGTTGATGCGACACACGATTGCGTCGATTCCCGATGGCTCGTACGAAGCTGAAGACGCGCTCGACGACGATGGCGTCGAGGATCGACCGGTGCCGATCAAGGTGCGTATAAAGATCAAAGGTGATCGTGCTCTCGTTGATTTCACGGGAAGCGCGCCGCAGGTTGTGGGCGCGATCAATGCAGTCGAGGCAATCACGGTGTCGGCAGTGTCTTATGTATTTCGCTGTCTAGTTGGCGGCGAGGTACCCGCGAGCGCGGGACTGATGGAGCCGATCGAGGTGAACGCGCCTCGCGGAACGGTAGTGAATGCTAATCCACCGGCGTCTGTCGCAGGCGGGAATGTCGAGACCTCGCAACGCATCGTCGATGTGTTGTTCAAGGCGTTGGCCCAGGCGATACCGGATCGCATACCGGCGGCGAGCCAGGGAACGATGAACAATCTCACCATCGGCGGCATCGATACGCGTAGCGGGTTGGAGTTTTCGTATTACGAAACAGTCGCGGGAGGAATGGGGGCGCGGCCTGCGGCTGACGGCATGAGCGGCGTGCACACGCACATGACGAACAGCTTGAACACACCTGCCGAGGCGCTCGAGTACGCTTACCCGCTGCGCGTGCGTGAGTATCGATTGCGGAAAGGATCGGGCGGACGAGGCAAGCAGCGTGGTGGATCAGGTATTGTGCGTGAGATCGAAACGCTCGTGCCTGCGCGGATGTCGTTGTTGTGCGATCGACGTAAACGTGGTCCGTATGGGTTGTTCGGGGGAGAGGATGGTTTAGTTGGAGTCAACAAGCTGAACAACGCTAAGTTGCCTTCGAAAGGGTCGTTTGAGTTGAAGGCCGGAGATCGAATTCGAATTGAGACGCCCGGTGGTGGCGGCTGGGGTAACACGGATTAACGCGGATTAGGTGGTTAATCTTCGGTAAATTCCGGGGAGGCGCTCGGGAAGAGATAAGACGTCGTCGATGATGGTGTAGCCGACCTCGCCATATAAATCACGCAGCTCGGATTCTGATTCGCGGTCGATTGTTATGCAGAAAGGTGTGATGCCTTCGTTCTTCGCCTGCCGCAGCGCCTCGCGCGTGTCTTCGCGCGCATAGCGCGCATCACCGTAATCATGATCGTATGGGCGACCGTCTGAAAGGACGATCAGCAGCCGCGTGCGTGCATCCTGTTTTGCGAGTTTAGCGGTGGCGTGACGGATCGCGGCGCCGAGCCGCGTGTTGTTCTGGTAACTGATCCCGCCAATGCGTCGCTTCACTTCGTCGCTGTACTTCTCGTCGAAGTCTTTCACGACATAGAACTTCACGTTCCGTCGTCCCTCGGAAGTGAATCCATTAATCGAGTAAGTGTCGCCGACTGCTTCGAGCGCCTCGCTCATCAGCACGAGCCCTTCTTTCTCGATCTCGATGATGCGTCTTCCGGGGCGCGTGTACGGTTGCAGCGGATGCCGACCAATCGTTCGTGCTGTCGATGACGATTGGTCCAGCAGAAACGACACGGCCACGTCGCGCCGTCGTCGCAAACGCTTCGTATAGATCCGCTCTGATTGGTAGCCATCAGCGCGGCGATCAATTACAAAATCGATTACTGCGTTTAGATCAAACTCTTCGCCATCGACTTCATTCGCCACGCGCGTCAGGTTCTCGGGCTTCATGAGTTGGAATTGATGACGTATCGACGAAATGACGCCTTTGTGCCGCTCTTTCGTTTGCTCGACGAAGTTGCGATCCCCGTGCTTGACTTTTTTCTCGATCACGCGGCACCAGCCGAGCCGGTGATCAGTCAGCTCGCGATCCCATTCGTCGTAGTTGTACGCCACTTCACCTTCAGCGAGCATTTGCTCGGGCGTCTCAGATTCGGACCATGCTTCGGCGCCGGCCAGCTCGTCAGGATCACTTTCCGCCGACGCATCGTTCCACGCGTTGAACAACTCGCGCGCATCGCGACGCTCCGGCATGCGTTCAGCTTGTCGCTGCCGCATTCGATCAGCGGCGGCGGACTCGTCGTCAGACTCGGTTTGATCTTCAGGAGCTTCAACCTGTTGCACGGAGTCATCGACCGGCATCACTGTTTGAAACAGATCGTAAACACGACTTGTAGCCATCAACGTATCGGCGACAGTCGTCTGATCGCGGATCAGATATTCGCTGACAATTGTCTCCAGCTCAGAAACGATCTGCCCGTAAGCCAGTCGCGAATCTTCACGCGCACCGCCGAGCATCGTGATCTGGAAAAGCAGCTCAAACGGAACGAGCGCGGCCGGCAATCCCGTGATACTCGGACGACCCTGGCTAAGGTGCTGACGGATCAAATCAAGGTCACGACCCAGACCACGATATGCACGGCGCAGCCTCCGATCGATGCGCCCGTTTTCAAGCGTTCCAAAAACACGACGCGCGAGCTGCGGCAACGGAAACGCCTTCAACACCTCGCGATAACCCACGTCTTCACGTTTTGTGTCTTCTGGTGCTTTTTCCTGCCCCTCTTCATCCGCGCGTAGCTGAACAATTTCATCCGCGAGTGCGAAAGCATCGAGTGCGTCGACATTTTCTTTCGAATACTTTGCCGCGATCGCCGAGTGGGCCACCGGCAACATGCCGCCGCGCTCGTAAGTGCCAAACTCAATCTGCCCCGCCGCATGCGCCGCAAGAACTTTGTAAAGCCGGAAATCGAGATCTTCGTCGCCAAACTCGTTCACGAGTGACGGCAGATGAATCGTGCGGCCATCATCGATGCGTGCTTCATCAGGCACGGCGGCGAGCGGCGCGATCTCGACTTCGCGTCCGGTGAGCGCCTCGACGTACAAGCGCAGCAAATGTTGGATCGACTCGAGCGCGAGCCCCGCACTACCGCTCAGCAATACTTCATGACTACCTCGCGTTTCGAGTGAGAAATAACTGCGACGCGCGCGCGTGTCTGCGCGACCGGAAGTAAGCCCGTGACGCGCCCACGCTTCAAACTGCTCGATCGACACACTGCGCAACGCGCGAGCACTCGAGCGGAAACACGCGAGCGCCGCTTCGCCATCGACCGCGGCAATCTCTTTTGTCAGAGCAAGCACACGCTGCGAGAGGGCGATCGCGGCTGCACGATTCGAATCGGCGTTGAGTAGTCGAACAAATCCGGGACTGCTGCGCACGAAAGCGACGAGACTCGCGTTACCGTGCGTCGCCACTACCCACAGCAGTGAAGTCCACTCATCGAAGATCTCAGGCGCGCGGCGAAGGATCTCACCGCCGGCGATGAGAACGTGAAGTGCCGCGCCACCGCCGCGTTCGAGAAAGTCGTTCGCGCTCTTCAAGAGCCGTATGGCGTCTATTGTGGAGAGCCCGGCGATTGCTTCAGGTGTAACGGCCCACGCATCTGCGGCAATGCCACCCGCGCGCGACGCGAAGGCGCCGCTAACCTCGAGTGCAGCAGCGGTTACCTCGGGGTTCTGAAACGATTTCAACTCGCGCGAGACAGTGCTGCTGGCGTTGAGAAACTCGGCACTGTGTTTCGCGGACCGGCGTGCGATCTCTGTCGCGATGTCGAGGATGGCGCGCAGAAGCTCGTCGTCATCGATCTCCGCGGCGAGGGATGGAAACGTGTGAAGAGTTTCTCGACCGGTGGCAAGCGAGAGGACCATCTGTCGTGTACACAAAACGAAGATCGGAGGACGCAGCTCCGGTGATACGGTTCGCAGCGCTTCGACGCCTTCAGCGAAGAAAGTTGCTGCGGATTCGTAGTCAGTCATCGCGAGGCGACGACCCATTTCCCCCCAAGCGCGCAGCTCGGCGGGCTGCAATATGTGTGCGGCTGCGGGCGCGGCACGCAGAAACTCGATGCCGGCGCGCAGTGAGATGGCAGCGATCGACGCGCTCGTCTCGAGCACTGCGGCTGCCTGGTCCAACGGCAGACCAGTCAGGCTGCGTGTTAGTTCCAGGAAAGATTGTTGTTGTTGATCGTCGACCACAGATTGTACAGATCGTTAAAAACAGATCATTACGGATCAGATTACGGTGGTTACGATCTCGCGGATGCTGCGCTGGAGCTCGCGGTCGTCTGTGATGGGCGAGCACATCGCAACGTCGGCGGCATCGACTGGAGGAATACCGAGTGCGATGAGTTGTGCGGCGTAGATTAGTAGTCGCGTCGAAACACCTTCTTCCAAACCATGCCCGCGCAGGTTGCGCACCTTCTGTCCGATCAGCACGAGATCGCGTGCGGTGCCCTCGTCAACGCCGCCTTCGCGCGCAACGATCTCTGCCTCCATCTCCGGTGGCGGATAGTCAAACTCGTTTGCCACAAACCGTTGCCGCGTCGATTGCTTCAGATCTTTCAGGATCGACTGGTAACCGGGATTGTAAGAAACCACGAGCATGAAATCAGACGGCGCTTCCACGATCGTGCCGAGCTTCTCGATCGGCAGCCGGCGACGGTGATCGGTCAACGGGTGAATGATCACGACCGTGTCTTTGCGTGCTTCGACAACTTCATCGAGATAACAGATCGCACCATTGCGAACGGCGGAGGTCAGCGGGCCGTCGTGCCAGATCGTCTCTTCGCCTTCGAGCAGGAAACGACCAACCAGATCGGTCGACGAAAGGTCTTCGTGACATGCGACAGTGATCAGCGGGCGTTCGAGACGCCACGCCATGTGCTCGACAAACCGCGTCTTGCCGCAGCCAGTCGGGCCTTTGAGAATGACCGGCAGATGTGCGGAATGGGCGGCCTCGAAGAGTTCCACTTCCCGCCCGACGGGCAGGTAATAAGGCTCAGTTGCTACTCGATAATCCTGAATTGCGCTTTCTGGCATTTATTGGCATCTTAACATTCAGGGGGAAGCCGACCAAAACAGCCGCGGATTTACGCGGATAAACGCGGATTAGTTATAAATGAAGATAGCAGTAGCAATGAGTGGTGGCGTGGATTCTTCCGCCGCCGCGGCAATTCTGAAAGAGCAGGGGCACGAGCTTGTCGGCTTCACGATGCAGCTCTGGGATCAGCGTCGTGGGATCAACGTCGACGAAAACGGTGATCCTTTACCGTCTCGTTGCTGCTCGCTCGACGACGTTTACGATGCGCGGCGCGTTGCCGAAGAGCTCGACTTTCCTTTTTACGTTTTGAATCTCGAACGCGACTTCGAGCGCGACGTAGTCCAACCGTTTGTCACCAGTTATCTGAGTGGCGAGACGCCGATCCCGTGCGTCTCGTGTAACAGTCGTTTGAAGTTTGCTTCACTCGATCGACTGGCAGTTAGCCTGGGTTGTGAGAAAGTTGCGACTGGTCATTATGCTCGGGTTGAATTTGATCCCGTAACGGATCGTTACAAGCTGCTGCGCGGCAAGAACGAGCAAAAGGATCAATCGTATTTTCTCTGGGAGCTGACCCAGCCGCAGTTGTCGCGCGCGCTCTTTCCACTGGGCGAGATGTCGAAACCCGAAGCTCGCGACGCGGCGCGCCAACACGGGCTCGCCGGAGTTTCGGAGAAGAAAGAATCGCAGGAGATCTGCTTCGTGCCTGACGGCGACTACGCAGGCTTCATCGATCGTTATCTCGAATACGAAAATGCGACCGAGCGATTACCCGGCGCAGGTGAGATCGTCGATACGAGTGGACGTGTGATTGGTCGTCACGAAGGCATTCATCGCTATACCATCGGGCAACGTCGCGGGATGGGAATCGCAAACGAGCGTGCATTGTATGTAATCTCGATCGACGCTGAAAAGAATCGCGTCACGGCCGGCTCGTCTGAAGATTTACTAAGCAGCGAGTTCACTGTTGCCGGCGTGAACTGGATCGCGTTCGAGGATCCGAAAGAACCCGTGCGCGCTGAGGTGCGCGTGCGTTATCGTCACACCGCCGCGCCGGCGACGATCACTCCGCTCGACAACAACCGCGCTCGCATCGTCTTTGACGAGCCACAACGCGCCATCACGCCCGGGCAAGCTTCTGTTTTCTACCGCGGCGACGAGGTCACCGGCGGTGGCTGGATCGTGAAAAAATCCGTGTAAACCGTGGCGACTTAAACCTTTTCCCACACCCTTACGTAAGAAAATCGAGGATCTAACAAATGTCATCAACACGAAAAGTAGCTTTAATCATACTGGGAATTCTCGGGGCCGGGCTCCTCATTTGCATTATCGGCGGCGTGCTCATCTGGGCTGCGATCCGCGGAGGCGAGCCAACGATTCGCGACAACAGCGTTCTTACGCTTCGCATCACCGGCGAGCTGCCGGACTACACACCCGACGATCCATTCAAGAAATTCTTTGGTGGACCAGACCAGTCGCTTACAGGTCTGGTCTCGCAGTTTAAGAAGGCCAAGGTTGACAAACGCATCAAGGCAATCCTGCTCGACGTCAACATGTCAGGCGTGGGTTGGGGCAAGGCCGAAGAGATTCGCGATGCGATCACGGATTTCCGCTCATCCGGCAAACCGGTCTACGCGTTTATCGAGTTTGGACTCAACAAGGAGTATTACATCGCCACGGCGTGCGACAAGATCATCGTACCGCCGCCCGGCGAGTTGTTCATCAACGGGCTCGCTGCCGATGTGATGTTCTTCCGCGGCTCGCTCGACAAGCTCGGCATCTATCCCGACATCTACCAGATCGGGAAATACAAGAGCGCCGGCGACATGTTCACGCAGAAGAAGATGACTGACGCGCACCGCGAGTACATCAACGAGATGCTAAACGATCTCTTCGATCGATACGTGAACACGATTGCCCAGGCGCGTAAAAAGTCGCCGGATGAAGTGCGCGCGATCATCGATAACGCTCCTTACAGTGGGGCTCAAGCGAAACAAGCAGGTCTCATCGACGACGTGTTGTACAAGGATGGCGTCGAGAAGCAGTTGAAGACGTTGCTCGGTTACAAAGATACGGATCAGTTCGTCGCTGTGCGTGGAGTGGATTACCGAGACGTTGAGCCGGAGTCACTGGGACTGAACAAAGGCGAGAAGATCGCGGTGATTTATGCGTCGGGCGAGATCGGTTCCGGCAGCTCACAGAACAGCCCGTCCGGCGATCAGTCAATCGGATCTGACACGGTTGCGAAGGCGCTGAATGAGGCGGCGGCTGACAAGTCGCTCAAAGCGATCGTGTTGCGCGTCGATAGTCCCGGCGGCTCGGGTCTCGCGTCAGACATCATCTGGCACGCGGTGGAAGCGGCGAATCAGAAGAAGCCGGTGGTGGTGTCGATGAGCGACGTTGCGGCTTCGGGTGGTTATTACATCTCGGCGAGTGCGGCAAAGATCATTGCTCAGCCTTCGACGATCACGGGATCGATCGGCGTGGTTGCGGGCAAGCCCGTGATGCGTGGTTTTTACGACTGGCTGGGTATCTCGAACGAGTACGTCCTGCGTGGCAAGAACGCAGGAATGTTTCGCGCGACTGAAAAGTTTTCCGACGACGAGCGCGCGAAGTTTGAAGAGTGGATCAAGACGACTTACTACCAGGACTTCGTGCCGAAGGTTGCAAAGGGACGTCAAAAAGACCCGCAGTATATCGACTCTGTCGGCCAGGGACGCGTGTGGACGGGCGGGCAGGCGAAGGAACGCGGCCTCGTGGATGACTTCGGCGGGCTCGATAAAGCAATCGAAATTGCGAAACAACTCGCGAAGATTCCGGCAGACAAAGGCGTCGAGCGCGTGATCCTGCCGCACCCGACGACGTTCTTACAGCAGTTGTTGAGTGGCGGTGACGACAATTCGAACACGAAACTCGAACAGCAGCGCGCCGTATTTGCGGCATTACCGGAAGACGCACGCCGCGCGTTTCGCTACATGCAGTTGATGGATCGGATGAAGAACGGCGAGTCGATGATGTTGATGCCGTTCGACATCCGCGTGAAATAATCGGCGTTATCCGCGGTTAATAATACGGTCAAGGTCCATGTACGGTTGAAGTATCTCAGGCACGATAACCGAACCGTCTGCCTGCTGGTAGTTCTCGAGGATCGCTATCCACGTGCGCCCGATCGCCAGCCCGGATCCATTCAGCGTGTGCACAAACTCCGGCTTCGCACCACCACCACGCCGGAAACGGATCTGCGCGCGGCGCGCCTGGAACGACTCGTAATTCGAACACGACGAGATCTCACGAAACGCATTCTGCGACGGCAGCCAAACCTCGATATCGTAGGTCTTCGCCGATCCAAAGCCGATATCACCTGTCGATAAAGTCACGACACGATAATGCAATCCCAGTTTTTGCAGGATCGTCTCCGCGTCTCTCGTTAACGACTCGAGCTCCTCGTACGAGTTTTCCGGCAACGCATATTTCACAAGCTCGACTTTCTCAAACTGGTGTTGCCTGATCACGCCACGCGTGTCGCGGCCGTAGCTGCCCGCCTCAGAACGAAAACACGGGGTGTACGCAACCCACCTAAACGGCAGTTGCGACGCCTCGAGTATCTCTTCGCGATGATAGTTTGTAACCGGCACTTCCGCCGTCGGGATCAAATACAGCTCACGCTGATCCTCCAGCTTGAAAAGATCGGCCTCAAACTTCGGCAACTGCGCCGTACCAAAAAGCGAATTGCGATTGACGATAAATGGCGGCAGCGTTTCCAGGTAACCATGCTCGCGCGTATGAACGTCGAGCATGAAGTTGATCAGCGCACGTTCGAGTCGCGCGCCCGCGCCGTTCAGAATTGCAAAGCGGGCTGAAGCGATCTTCGTGGCGCGTTCGAGATCGAGAATACCGAGCGCGGTGCCGAGATCGACGTGGTCCTTCGGCTCAAAGTCAAACTCGGGCCGCGTGCCCCAGCGACGCACCTCAGTGTTCGCCGACTCATCTGCGCCGACCGGTACTGAGGAGTGTGGAATGTTCGGCAGCGTCGAGAGCAGCTCGCGCATGCGCTCTTCGGTTTGCGCGCGCAACTGATCGAGCTCAGCGATGCGATCCTTCAAGCCGCTGACCTCGGCGCGACGCGCTTCGGCCTCTTCCTTCTTGCCTTCCTTCATCAAGCCGCCGATTTCGCGGCTCGACGCGTTGCGTTGTGCGTTCAATTGATCCGATTCGGCGATCGTGTGTCGCCGTTCTTCATCGGCGCGCGCAAAATCATCGAGCGCGCTCGTACCGGCGCCGCGCGCATTGAGCGCCTCGCGCACCTTGTCCAAATTTTCTCTGACGTAATTAAGATCCAACATAATCTGTATTTGGAATCCGCGCTATCCGTGGTTAGGACTTCTTCGGGCCGAGTTCGAAGCGGCACTTGGGGCGCCCGTTGCGATCGCAGCGTTCCTCGACAGGGACTTTAACAATTTCCGCGACGAGAGTCTCGGCGAGTTGACAGACTTCCGGATGAACAGACACAGCGGCCGCCAGAGGACAGCCGCTGCTAACAATCACCATTTTGTCCCCATGCTGCTCGACTTCCGCCGCGCCACCGATCGCCTCCAGAACTTTCAACGCAGTCCGCACACGGCTCTCCAGGCTTGGTCCCGCCGGCGCATCCGCGGCGAGCGCACGCCCCACTTCACGAAGGATATTTTCGATCTCCGCAGGCTCGAGACGTGTCTTGAGGACCGCGATCAGTTGGTTGAGTAGAGCGTCGTAAGCCTTTGGAAAGAGCCTGTCAGCTTCTTCGGTGAGCACGTAGGTGAAATGCGGCTTCCGAGGCCCGCGGCGCAAGCCACTTTGCCTGACCAGCCCATCACGTTCGAGAGTCGCAAGATGAGCGCGGACGGCGTTATCGGTAAGGTTGAGTTTGCCCGCCAACTCCTCGACGGTGCAGGGCGCACTGCGCAGAAGCGTAACGATTTGCCCGCGCGTACTGTCGAAAAAGCGTTTATCGAAGGTGATCCCTTCCATCCGAGCGCCAATTCTAGCCTATTTCCAAAGAAAACACAAAAAATCAAATAAGTTCTTGACTTATTATGCGACAGGAGTATTTTAGCGCTAAGAATAAATCTCGCGTTTCAGGAGAACAAAGACATGGCACAGGCAATTACTACTTCAGCGGGAATGACTTCGGCCCGGGTCGAGAGTGATAGCAGTCCCGCCTATCAGGCGTTTCAGATTCTGCGCACCGGCTTTGTCGTCGCGCCGATCGTGGCCGGGCTCGACAAATTTTTTCACCTGCTGGTGAATTGGGACCAGTACCTCCCTGCATTCGTCAACAATCTTACCGGCGGTCACGGGCACGAGCTGATGCTGGCCGTCGGTGTTATAGAAATCGTGGCGGGCCTCGGCGTCGCATTCAAACCACGCCTTTTCGCCTATGTCGTTTCGGCATGGCTGCTGTTGATCGTGGCCAACCTGCTCATGATTCCCGGCTATTTCGATGTGGCACTCAGGGATTTCGGACTTTCGCTGGCTGCACTCGCGCTGGCCCGTCTCAGTCAGGAATATGCGTAAGGAGGAGAATCATGAACCCGGGTGAAGGAAGACTTAATGCAACAGAGCGGAGAATGATCAAGGTAGCGCTGGTGCTTCTGACTGCGGCCGTAATGCTCGTTTTCTTCAGCGGACGAGGCGAAGCAGAAACTCAGCTAGACACCGCAGCCGATGGGCTGACAGACGCCAACGCGCAGCGAATGCTCGACGAGGGCAAACAGACTTTTCGTTTTGACACGTTTGGAGACGAGGCGTTTTGGACAGATGCGCTGCAACTCCACCGCGCGATTGCCGGTGCGAATCTTGGCGGCGTTGGACCAGGCGTCAGTCCGAAGACGGCTCTCGCCGTTGGTTTGAAAGTCGACTCAACAGCGCTGCCGCAATCACTCATTTCTCAATTGAAACGCGGGCGCGTAAATCTCGATGATCCCGCCACTACGCTCGCATTGCTCAAACTCAACGCTGTCGTCGGCGTGAAAGGCACTTTCAGAGCCGACGGAAGTTTTCAGTCAGTCGGAATCACGTGTGCGCTTTGCCACTCGACTGTCGATAACTCATTAGCGCCTGGTATCGGCCAGCGACTTGATGGTTGGGCCAACCGCGATCTCAATGTCGGCGCGATCGTGGCGCTGAGCCC
>DATHTI010000256.1:0-1737 GCA_035463335.1 Pyrinomonadaceae bacterium
CCAACCGGGCGGAGTTGTTTCGAGCGCGTGGGATCGATAGAGCTTCATTCACTCGAGCTTTTGCGTGAGAAAGTAGCAGAAACTGCCATACCCGAGTTTCCGGCTGCTGGTCCAACTGATCCCAGCTTCATACTCTACACATCGGGCAGTACGGGCGAGCCGAAAGGCGCCGTTCACACACAAGACCACATCTTCTACACGAACGAAACCTTCTGCCGCGAAGTGTTGCGAGTAGCGACAGACGATCGCCTGTTCTCGTCGTCGCGATTACCATTCGCTTACGGTCTCGGCAACTGCTTTACGTTTCCACTACTGAACGGCGCCACGACGATTCTCTGTCGCGAAAAGCCGTCGCCTGACATCATCTCGCGGATCTTCACCGAGCATCGTCCGACGATCTTTTTCGGCGTTCCCGTCGTCTACAACCTTCTGCTCGAGAATCATCGCGCGGGTAGGAAACTCGATTGTTCGAGTTTGCGACTTTGCGTCTCGGCTGGTGAAGCCCTGCCGGCTCATCTGGGTGAGGAATGGGAAAAAGAGTTTGGGGTGCAACTGCTCGATGGAATCGGCTCGACTGAGATGTTGCACATGTTTATGTCGAACCATGAAAACGAGGTGCGTTACGGGAGCAGTGGCCGTCTGATCAAAGGCTACGAAGCGCGCCTGGTTGATGAGAATGGTGAGCCAACGCCGGTGAATACAGAAGGGCACCTCTGGATCAAAGGCGAGAGTGCGGCGCTGTGTTACTGGGAGAATCCCGAGGCGACGGCGAAGACATTCGTCGACGATTGGGTCCGTACCGGTGATTTGTATCGCCGCGACAACGACGGTTACTGGTATCACATGGGACGCAGCGACGATTGTTTCAAATCGAGCGGGCGGTGGGTGTCGCCGGTTGAAGTCGAGGGCGCGTTGTTGCGGCATGACGGTGTCGCGCGCGCCGCGGTGGTTGAAGATTTTGACTCCAATCAGCTTCCGTGCGCGTGTGCGTTTGTCGTGAAGCAGGATGTAGAATTCGACTCGGCGCAACTCGAGCACGAATTGCGGAAACTGGCGGCTGAGTCGCTGGCACGGTTCAAACAACCGCGCCGGTATCTTTTTGTGACGGAACTACCATATACCGCCACCGGAAAGATCCAGCGCTTCAAGCTGCGACAGGAGCTCCGATCCGCATTAAATCGATCTGAAAGATCCGCATAATCTGTGGCTAAAATGAAGAGTATCCAGGAAACCTTTGCTCCGAATCTCGCGTGTTTTGGCTGTGGGCCAGCGAACCCGAAGGGCCTGCACGTTCGCAGTTTTCCCGATGGCGAAGAGGTTGTCGCGGAGTGGCAGCCGAGTAAGGAATACGAAGCGTTTGAGGGAATGTTGAGCGGCGGGATCATCGGCACGCTCCTCGACTGTCATTGCAACTGGTCGGCAGCGTGGCACCTTATGCGAAAGAGCGGCGCCGACAAGCCGCCCTGCACAGTGACGGCTGAGTACTCGATCAAGCTCTTGCGCCCGACACCGAGTGATCGGCCAGTAAAACTCGTGGCACGTGTAGTCGAGTCGACCGGCGACATAGCGATCGTCGAAGGCGAGCTGATCGCGCACGACAAAGTGTGCGCGACCTGTCGCGGCACCTTCGTCGCGGTCAGGCCCGGCCATCCCGCGTATCACCGTTGGTAACAATTGTAGGGGCGGCCCTCCGTGGCCGCCCCAGGTTTCCACATTGTGTTTTCCCGAGCTGGGGCG
>DATHTI010000257.1:0-4941 GCA_035463335.1 Pyrinomonadaceae bacterium
AGTGATCTTTCCGGCCTTGTCTGATAGCCTGCCGAGAAACTCATCTTTGACTGACTCTTCAACGAACAAACGTGAACCGGCACAGCATACCTGACCCTGGTTGTAGAAGATTCCCATCATCGCACCCGCAACTGCCTGGTCGATATCCGAGTCAGCAAAGACGATGTTCGGCGCTTTGCCGCCAAGCTCGAGTGAGACTTTGGTTAAATTGTCTGCTGCTGACCTGGCGATCAGCTTTCCGACTTCAGTCGAGCCAGTGAAAGCGATCTTGTCGATGCCGGGATGAGAAGCTAGCGCGGCGCCCGCAGTCTCGCCATAACCCGGAACGATGTTGACGACGCCTTCGGGAAATCCTGCTTCCTGGATCAGCTTCGCAAGCTCCATCGCACCGACAGGCGTCTGCTCAGCCGGCTTTAGAACGACTGTATTACCCGCTGCAAGCGCAGGCGCGAGTTTCCACGCCGCCATCAGGAGCGGGAAGTTCCACGGAATGATCTGACCGCACACTCCGATTGGCTCGCGCAAGGTGTAGTTGAACATCTTGCCGGGAACCGGAATCGTTTCACCTTCAATCTTCGTGGCCCAACCGGCGAAGTATTCGAAGTTCTCCACTACCTGCGGGATATCGACGTACAGCGACTCCTTGATCGGCTTGCCGTTGTCGGCAGTTTCTAACGCAGCAAGATCCGCAGCGTGTTGCTCGATCAGTTGTGACAGCTTGTAAAGCAAACGGCCGCGATCGCGAGCGCTCATCTTGGACCACTTACCCTCAAACGCGCGCCGTGCAGCCGAAACCGCTTTGTCAATATCAGCCTTATCGGCTTCGGCGACTTCAGCCAGCGTCTCGCCTGTCGCTGGATTCGGCGTCTTAAATGTTTTTCCAGACTCCGAATCAACCCACTGCCCGTCGATGAATAATTGATACTTCTTTGAAGCAACTGAAGCTGATGACATACTTCTCCTTATATGATCTAGAATTCCGTTGTACCCATAAGCAACTGCCGTAGCACGTACGGCAAAATCCCGCCATGCTTGTAATAATCAACCTCGATCGGCGTGTCGATCCTGAGCGTGATCGGGATCTCCTCCTTTTCGCCACTCGCACGATGAATCACAAGCGTCACGTCCTGACGTGGCTCGATGCCCGACTCGATCCCCAGCAGATCAAACGTTTCCGTTCCGTCGAGGTTTAATGAAGCGGCACTCATGTCGTCTTTGAACTGGCATGGCAACACACCCATTCCCACGAGGTTGCTGCGATGAATGCGTTCGAAGCTCTGTGCAATCACTGCCTTCACACCGAGTAGACTAGTTCCCTTCGCGGCCCAATCGCGCGAGCTGCCGGTACCGTATTCCTGCCCGGCAAGGATCACAAGTGGCACGCCCTCTGTCTGGTAACGCATCGCCGCATCGTAGATGCTCATGCGGTCGCCATCAGGCTGGT
Organism: Pyrinomonadaceae bacterium; assembly: GCA_035463335.1. Lineage (GTDB taxonomy): Bacteria > Acidobacteriota > Blastocatellia > Pyrinomonadales > Pyrinomonadaceae > PSRF01. Next base: position 1,445 of record DATHTI010000257.1, read on the forward strand.
AGATGGTGACACCACCTTCGACGCCGGGCACCATTAGGTTCTTGATGCGCACGTTTGCGAATGTACCACGCACCATCACCTCATGATTGCCACGTCTCGCGCCGTAACTGTTGAAGTCTCTGATTTCAACACCGCGCTCCTGCAAATACAAACCCGCCGGCGATGAAGGCTTGATGGCGCCTGCCGGACTGATGTGATCGGTCGTTACTGAATCACCAAAGATCGCGAGCGGTCTTGCGCCCCTCACGTCAGACAGTGGCAGGAGGCTGCTATGAAAATCGTCGAAGTAGGGAGGCTCGCGAATGTAAGTCGATTCGGATTCCCACTCGTAAACGTTGCCGCCAGTGCTCGGAATGTCGTTCCAAAGCGGGTTCTGTTCCGCGAAGTTGCCGTAGAGCCGGCGGTAAGTCTCCGGATCGAAAGCCTCGCGCATCAACGAGTTGATCTCTTCCATCGTGGGCCAAACGTCACGGAGATAAACCTCTTCGCCGTCGTTACCGGTACCGAGCGGATCGTTTGCGAAGTCAACGTCGACACGTCCCGCAATCGCAAACGCCACGACCAGCGGCGGGCTCATCAAAAAGTTGGCCTTGATGCTCTGGTGTACACGCGCCTCGAAGTTGCGATTGCCCGATAGAACAGAAGCGCCAATCACATCGCGCTCGTTTACGATTTGCTCGATTGCCGGATCGAGCGGGCCCGAGTTTCCAATACAAGTGGTGCAGCCGTAACCGACGAGATTGAATCCGAGCTCGTTCAGAAAAGGCTGTAATCCGGTCCGTTCAAGATAGTCAGTAACGACTCGCGAGCCAGGCGCGAGCGAGTTCTTAACTTTCGGACTGACACTCAATCCCTTTTCCACTGCCTTCTTCGCCAGCAATCCAGCAGCCAGCATCACACTCGGATTCGACGTGTTTGTACATGACGTGATCGCAGCGATCAGCACATCACCGTGGCCCACGAGCTCATCGCCGGTCGGAAATTCGTCTTCCGGAATTTCAGCCACGATGTCGGGAGTGGGACGGTTGTTGACCATTTCCGTTTCCGTCCACACGTTGGTGTTTGCCAGCGTCTGATGGTCCCCGGCGACAGCAGGAACACTTTCGGATCGTTGTTCACCGCCGCCGGCGACAACTCGTTGACGATCAGCGCCGATCTTGACGTGATAGCGCGTCCAAAGCTCGTCTTCAGTTTTGCCGTAGCCACCCTCGCTGACCGGCCGCACCATCATCTCGTTGAACTGCGACTTCAGTGCAGACAGCTCGATACGATCCTGCGGTCGCTTTGGACCAGCAACACTCGGCACGATCGACTCGAGATCGAGATCGAGCACGACACTGTAATCGCACTCGCCCCCTCGCGGCATGCCAAACATGCCTTGCGCTTTGTAATAGCTCCTCACGAGATCGACGTGCTCTTTCGTTCGACCAGTCGCGAGCAGGTAGATGCACGTCTCTTCGTCAACGGGGAAGAAACCCATCGTCGCGCCATACTCGGGCGCCATGTTGGCGATCGTCGCGCGATCGGTCACAGATAAACTCGCCGCACCTTCGCCATGAAACTCAACAAACTTTCCGACGACCTTCGCTTTGCGCATCATCTCGGTGACACGCAACACGAGGTCAGTCGCCGTCACGCCTTCGCGCAGGCTGCCGCTGAGGTGAACACCTACAACGTCTGGAGTTAAGAAATACACGGGCTGGCCCAACATGGCCGCCTCGGCTTCAATACCACCTACGCCCCAACCGACAACTCCGAGCCCGTTGACCATCGTCGTGTGCGAGTCAGTGCCGACGAGCGAATCAGGGAAGTAAACATTCTTTTCCCAAACATTCTTGGCGAGATATTCGAGATTCACCTGGTGACAGATGCCGATGCCCGGCGGAATCACGCGGAAGCCATCGAAAGCCTGCGTGCCCCACTTCAAAAACTGGTATCGCGAACGATTGCGTCTGAACTCCATCTCCATGTTCTTTTCAAACGCATCGCGAGTGCTGGAGAAATCGACCTGGACCGAGTGATCTATAACTAAATCAACCGGCACAAGCGGCTCGATCACGCCCGTGTTCTTTCCCAAACGCGCGACCGCGGAACGCATCGCGGCGAGATCGACGAGCAGCGGCACACCCGTGAAGTCCTGTAACAACACGCGCGCAACGACGAACGGAATCTCCTCGACGCGCGTGCCGTTCGGTTGCCAGTTCGCGAGCTCGCGCACATCGTCTTCTGTAATCTTCTCGCCGTCGCAGTTACGCAGTACCGATTCGAGCACGACACGAAGGCTGTGCGGCAATCGCGAAACAGGACCAACGCCGTTTTTCTCGAGCTGTGGCAGTGAAACGAATTGTCCAACTGGACCGGAATCGGAATTGAAAGTTTGCAGAGAATCGAACGGGATAGCTGGCATAGTGGTGCTCAAACTCTTTCCTGAAAAGTCGGAATTCGCAGGGTGTTTTGGTTCAAGTTGAAGTGTAGCATTTGATGCAAAGAGGCACAAAAGACGCAACGAAAACGTAAACACAGATTACGCACATTGATTTATTAAATCTGTGTAATCTGCGGTTAAGATTTGCACATTTACAAGCTAAGGAGATCTAAATGGCTAAGAAACACGGCGAATATTTGGCTAATGATCCGAACTACGTACCTGACCCGGAGATCGAGGAGTTTATGGAGCTCGAGATCTCGCGCGCGCCGAAGGATCCCGAGCAGCTCGCGCAGCGATTGCGCAACAATACGGCAGCGTCGCCGCGCGACGCGGGTGGCGATCTCGATGCAACGTGGGAAGACGTTAACGACAGCGGATCGGAAACTGTGGCGGGCGACAATCCGACTCCCGATCAATCACTCGTCGAAGAAAACGCTTCAGCGATCGGCGTGACGTATGAGGACAATGAAGAGCTGGAGTTTATCGATAAGATTGAGCGGCGCGATCGCGACAGGTATGAGCTCGACGAGAATTCGAAAGCGTCGGAGGACATGATCTAAAACGTCTTGCGGCTGTCGAGCAGGATCGTCACTGGACCATCGTTAACCAGCTCAACCTGCATCGTCTTGCGAAAGCTGCCTGTTTCAACTCGCCCGAGCAGCTTTCGACTGCTCTCCACGAAGTAATCGTACAAAGGTTCTGCAATCTCCGGAGCGGCCGCGTCGCTCCACGAGGGCCGCAGACCGCGTCGCACGTCTCCGTACAACGTGAACTGAGAAACAATCAGCAAGCCGCCATCGATGTCTTTGATTGAAAGATTCATCTTCCCTTCGGCGTCGTCAAAGATGCGCAGGGCGATGATCTTCGGAACGAGATAATCAGCGTCGTCTTTCGTATCGTCGCGTGCAATACCCAACAAAACGACGAGACCATTTTGGATCTCGCCAACAACTTCGTTATCGATCGTGACGCTCGCACGCGTCACACGTTGCACCACCGCTCGCATCAGCGTAACTGTAGGGGCGGCCCTCTGTGGCCGCCCCTAGTTGCCAGATTGTGATTCTACCCT
>DATHTI010000258.1:0-8041 GCA_035463335.1 Pyrinomonadaceae bacterium
CCTCCGTGGCCGCCCAGGTTGTAAGCTTATGTGAAACCGACGCTGGGGCGGCCACGGAGGGCCGCCCCTACAGTTACAACATAATGGCTAAAGATAAAAAAGAGAATCAGCCCGAACCGGCGAAGCCTGCTGAGCAGCGAACAGCATTCGAGCGAGTGCAGCTCGCACGACACTCTGATCGTCCATACACGCTCGATCTGATTGAGCGCTTGTTCGAAGACTTCGTCGAGCTTCATGGCGACAAGCGATTCGCGGAAGATCCGGCGATCGTGTGCGGTCTCGCCCGCTTTCACGGTCTGCCCGTGATTGTTGTCGGCCACCAGAAAGGTCGCGACACGAAGCAGCGCAGTTATCGAAACTTCGGCATGCCCAAGCCGGAGGGTTATCGAAAGGCGCTGCGCGTGATGAAACTCGGCGAAAAATTTGGCCGGCCGATCTTCACGTTCATCGACACTCCCGGCGCCTATCCTGGAATCGACGCCGAAGAGCGCGGGCAAGCCGAAGCTATCGCGTACAACCTGCGCGAAATGGCGAAGATCAAGGTGCCGATCATCGTGACTGTCATTGGTGAAGGTGGATCCGGTGGCGCACTCGCAATCGGTATCGGCGATCAAGTGTTGATGCTCGAGAACTCGATTTACTCTGTGATCAGTCCCGAAGGTTGTGCGGCGATTCTCTGGAAAGATTCAACAAAAGCGGATCGCGCCGCGGAAGGACTACGCCTGACTGCGCAGAACCTGTATGAAGAGGGAATCGTCGACAAGATCATTTCCGAGCCGGAAGGTGGCGCTCACAACGATTACGATCAAACGGCTCGCTTTCTCGACTCTGCACTGAGTGAGCGTCTCGCGGAAGCTGTTAGCTGCTCGCAGGAAGACAGACTAAAACGTCGCTACAGCAAGCTGCGCGGCTTCGGTCGCTGGGGCGTTGATGGGAAGGAAGGATGAGTTTAGAGTTCAGCCTTTAGGCTGCGTCCGTGTTGGCGAACGCCGCAAGCTAAAGCTTGAACTCTTGAACTCTGAACTGAATCAAAACGGGATATCGTCGTCTGACAGATCGCCTGGTGCCTCCGCAGGTCCGCTGCCGCCGCTGGCGCCCGCCGAGGCTGCGCGCTCGTAAGTGCCGCTGCCTTCGTCGCCTCTCGAGCCGATGAAGTGCATGTCAGTCGCAATCACTTCCAGCGAGTGACGCGGCTTGCCATCGCGATCGATGTACTCTTCCACGCGCAGTCGACCCTCGATGTAAACCTGTTTGCCCTTTTGCAGATACTGTGAGGCAGTTTCCGCGAGGCGGTTCCACAGCGTGATGCGGAACCACGTCGTATGGTCCTGCATCTCGCCATTACGATCTTTGCGACGTTCATTGGTCGCCATGCTGAAGCTGCACACGGGAGTGCCCTGGGCGGTGTAGCGCAGCTCGGGATCGCGACCGAGATTTCCCACGAGAATTACTTTGTTGAAGGACATGAGGAGCCTTTCTTTTCTTTTCTGGGTTTACTGACCGCCGCGATACTACAAGCGAAAAACCGAAGAATCAAGCGATCCGAAAATCTCACGCGATAAATCTTATTTGGCCACAAAAAGGCACAGGAAGCACAAAAGTGTTGCTATCGCGTTCTTTAAATGATTTCTGGTAGACTGTCGTCATTATCAACCGGTGCAAAGCATGAAGCCGCGAGTGTACATAGAGACGCATGGCTGTCAGATGAATGTCGCTGATTCTGAGCGTGCTGCCACCGGTCTTCGCGCCAGTGGATACGATCTGTGTAACTCAGTTGACGAGGCAGACGTCGTTTTGCTCAACACGTGCTCCGTCCGCGAAAAAGCAGAACGCAAAGTTTACACGCGTATCGGCGAGCTGCGCGCAGCACGACCCCACAAGCAGGATCTCCTGGTAGGCGTGATGGGTTGCGTGGCCCAACTCGAGGGCGATGCAATTTTCGACCACGCTTCATCCGTCAACCTCGTGATCGGAACACGCGCAACCGATCGCATTCCAGTGCTTATCGAACGCGCCCGCGACGGCGAAAAGAAAGTTCTTGATCTTGGCGAGCGCGGTGAAGACGATTCCTGGGACGTTTCGCCAGTCGAGCGACACTCACCACACGTCGCTTTCATTCCCATCATCGAAGGCTGCAACAAGTTCTGCTCGTTTTGCATTGTGCCGTACTCGCGTGGACGTGAACGCAGCCGCCCGGCAAGCGAGATCGTAGCCGAAGCAAAGAGACTTCAGGCGCTGGGCTACAAAGAGATCCATCTCATTGGGCAAAACGTGAACAGCTATCGCCCGCGCGTCGAAGACGGGCTCGAAGGATTTCCCGGCGCGACGCCGTTCTGTCGTCTACTGCGAGCAGTGGCGGCGACAGGATTGCCGCGCATCAAGTTTACGACCTCATTCCCACGCGACTTTCATCCGGACATCGTTTCAGCAGTTGAAGAGAACCCGAACCTCTGCGATTGGGTCCATCTGCCAGTGCAGTCGGGCAGCGACCGCATTCTCAAACTGATGCGCCGCGGTCACAAACGTAGTGACTATCTCGCACGAATCGAGCGTATAAAGAGCTCTGGCCGGCGCCTCGCGTTGACGAGTGACATCATCGTCGGGTTTCCAGGTGAGACGGACGAGGATTTTCAGCAAACGGTCGAGCTCGTCCGGGAGTGTGAGTACGACAGCCTGTATATCTTCAAGTACTCGAAGCGCGCTGGCACGCCAGCGGCGGAGTTTCATGATAACGTTCCCGAGACGGAGAAGAAGGCGCGCTTCCTCGAGCTCGAAAAAGTGCAGCGCGCGGCGCAGGAGAAAATTTACCGCTCGTACATTGGTCGGACACTGAGTGTGCTTGCAGAAAAGCAAAGCTCGCGATCTGAAAATGATCTCAGCGGGCATTCGACGTGCCACAAGGTTGTTAACTTCGAAGGTGACAGCAGTCTCGAAGGTGAGATCGTTGACGTGGTGGTGACAGCAGCGAAAACGAATAGTTTGTACGGTAGCTTGAGACAGGATTTACAAGACTCTTCAGGATCGACAAGATAAGCCTGAATGGGCGGCGGTAGGGTAAGGGGTGCCTGCTTATGGAAATCGAGGTCAAGATCCGAGCTTTAATGATGGATCCCAACAGCGGGACTCCAATTATTATTTTGAAAGACGTTCAAAGTGATACGATGCTGCCGATCTGGGTGGGCGCGTACGAAGCGAACGCAATCGCGCTGGAGATCGAAAAGATCGCGCCGCCGCGGCCAATGACTCACGATCTTCTGCGCAACCTGATCGTTGAATTGGGAGTTCGTGTCGAGCGAGTAGTAGTGACGAGCCTGCGTGATAACACGTTCTTTGCGGTGATCGAGATGCGTAACAGCGAGGGAGACCGGATGGTGCTCGACTCGCGACCTTCCGACGCGATCGCGTTGGCGCTGCGAGCTGACTGCCCGATCTTTGTTGACATGGAAGTGATCAAAGCCTCGCGCAACACGCTGCCTGCCGAAGAGGGTGAAGAGTCAGAAATGACTGCGAGCGAAGAGGAATGGCCTGACGTCATCGGCGAGGCCGGTGATTTACCGATGTAGTCTCTGTGCGCGTTCGGGTTTAGAGTCCAGCCTTTAGGCTGTGGCTTATACGAAGAGCAAGCTAAAGCTTGTACTCTGAACGAGGTTAGTTAGTTATGGAGCGATAGTTTGCCACTGTGCAGCGAATGGTAATCGCCATCGCCAACCAGAAAGGTGGGGTAGGGAAGACCACTACCGCCATCAATCTCGCCGCCGCTTTTGCCCGTAAGGGAAAACGTGTCTTACTTCTCGATCTCGATCCACAGGCCAATAGCTCGATTTCTTTTTTAGATCCGCGCACAGTCGAACGGTCGATCTACGAGCTGATGATGGACGGCCAGGCGCCTGTGGAAGAGTCGGTTTATCCGAGTCCGGTCGAAAACCTGCACGTCGTACCTGCGCGCATCAACCTCGCAAAACTCGAGGCCAAACTCGTCGGCGATTTCGACGCGCCGTTCCGGCTCAAAGATCGTCTCGAGCCGTTCCGGAGCCACTACGAAGTTATCGTTATCGATACGCCGCCGACGCTCGGCTTGATTACAGTCAACGCGCTTGTCGCGGCTTCGCACGTGTTGATTCCGATTCAATCGTCGTACTTCGCACTCGAAGGCACTGACGATCTGTTGGAAACGATCGAGAAAGTGAAAGCGCGTCCTAATCCAAGTCTCGAGTTGCTCGGCGTGCTCGTGACGCTGCACGACAAGCGCACCACGCTCGCACGTGAAGTTCACGAGCAGATCAAAAACGTGTTTGGTCCAAAACTTTTCGATACCGTGATTACGAAGAGCGTCCGGCTCGAAGAGTCGCCTGCCTATAAAGAGTCGATCTTTAGCTTTGCTCCGAACTCATCCGGAGCAATCGAATATGGAAAACTTTGCGAAGAGGTAATTAGCCGTGTCTAAGAGGGGATTGCCAACCGGCCTCCAGATGCGCCACGACGCGCATTACGTCGAAGAACTGTCGCAGCACCGGCCACAGCAGGTCGGCCGGATGATAGCCGTTGACAAGCTGGATCCGAACCCGGAACAGCCGCGCACGGAATTCGGCGATCTCACCGAGCTCACCGCGTCGATTGCCGAGAAGGGCGTGCTCGAGCCGCTACTCGTCAAACCAAATCGACTCACCGGGCGCTGGATGATCATCGCCGGCGAACGTCGCTGGCGCTCTGCACAAAAGGCCGGACTCAAGGAAGTTCCGTGCGTCGAGATGGAAGTCGACGACGGCACGGTGGCGGAGATTGCGCTGATCGAGAACATGCAGCGCAAGGATCTGACAGTTTGGGAAGAAGCAGATGGACTGCTGGCGCTGTGCGATCGTTTTGGTTACACGCACGACGACGTCGCGCGCAAGGTTGGCAAGAGCAGGACGACGGTGAGCGAGGCGCTCGCGATTGCGCGTATTCCTGACGACGTGCGCGAGGTGTGTCGCGCGGCCGATATCAATGCGAAGTCGTCGTTGCTTCAGATCGTGCGCCAGCCTGACGACGAGTCGATGCGGCGACTGGCGAAAGAAATTGCGACGAAGGGCTTGAATCGTAATGACGCGAGGGAAGTGCGACGTCAGGAGATGGGACCGCGCGTAGTGCCTGACAGCAAGCCTTACACGTTCAAGTACGCTTCGCCGGAAAAGGATTTCAATATTGAAGTGAAGTTTAAGGCTGCGCAGGTGAGTGATGCGGAGGTCGCGTTGATACTCAGGGCCGTGGCCGACGAGATAGATGAAGTACAGGATGGACAGGACTTTTCATGATTCACAGGATTCATCTTGTCAATTCTGTAAATCCTGTAATCCTGTAAAACAAACAAACCGGCTGAAGTAAGTACTGCCGAGCGAATGCAATCAACCCGCCTGTCTCTTCTTCTCGGCGGCCGCTCTCTTTTGCAACGATTTCGCCCAACGCTCGAACGTCGGTTGCAGCGGCTTGAACAGTTTCGCTCTGAAACTGTGCTTCTTCTCGTTCCACGCCTTCAACTGCTTTTCAGTATATGCACGTATAGCAGGCTCGAGCTGAGTCTTCTTGAGCGAGTGTTTCAGCGTGATGTGGTAGTGCTGGCCGACAAGTGAAAACACGAGAGCGACCAAATTGCTTTTGAACGATAGCCGCGGAACGACCCGCTTGTGAAACGGCTTGTCTGGCTGCAATAAGACATTGACCGCAATTTCGAGCCACGCGCCTTTCGGACCCTGGCGTGGATGATAAAGCCCCGGTAATTCGGTTGCCTGAAACGCGCCTTTGATGCGCGGATCGGTGATAAAAGGCACCAGCCGGATGCGTTCGATGCCGCGCGTGTGTTCACGCGGTAAGCTCTCAAACGCGCTTTCAATCTGCTCGAGGGCGCCTTTCGGCAGTGAACCCTCATACTGGTTTTCGATACGTATAGCCATGGGAAATGAGTCACTTTAGGGGAAGGCAGTAAAGACGGTCAAGTGACGGGATTCTGATCCGCGTTCATCCGCGAAAATCCGCGGCTAAATCTGTTGCCTCAATCGCCGCGTCCACTTTGTAAAATTTATCCTTTTCAGATATTAATAAGCACGATTCATCCTTCAGTTGTGATAAAAGTGCACGCCTATGGAAATGGCCCAGTTGGAATACTTCTCGCGAGTGGTGGAGGAAAAGAGCTTTTCCAAAGCTGCCGATAAGGTTTTCCGTACTCAGCCGGCCGTGAGCATCGCGATTCGCCGACTCGAAGAAGAAATCGGCTTGCCGCTGCTCGACAGGACGCAGAAGATACCCGTGCTGACCGAGGCGGGCCAGGTGGTTTACGACTACGCTCAGCGCATTCTCGGCTTGCGAGATCAGGTGGGCCAGGCGATTGCGGAAATGCAAAGCCTGAAGAGGGGACTGATACGTGTCGGGGCCAATGAAAGCACGACGCTCTATCTTTTACCGGAGCTGATTCTGAAGTTTCGCGAACGTCATCCTGAGGTCAAGGTTGAGATCTTTCGTCACGTTTCGAGTCGGTTGCCGCGTGAGGTGTTGGAGCGAAATGTCGACTTCGCGTTGATGGCGTCAGAGCCGGCGGATCGCGACCTTGAATCGTTTCCCGTGCTTAAGGATGAGCTGGTCCTGATCATGAGTCCGAAACATCCGCTTGCCGGACGTCCGTCAGTGAAGATCAAGGATCTGGGGAACGAGCCGTTTGTGGCTCACAACGTGAAGTCCGGGTCACGTGTAAAAGTGATCGAGGCTTTTGCCCGCCAGCACACACCGCTTAACATCACGCTCGAGCTCGCGACCATTGAGACAATTAAGCGCTTCGTCCAAAAGCGCGTGGGCCTGGCATTCGTGCCGCGCATGTGTGTGCGTGAGGAATTAGAGCGTGGCGCCTTGGTGAGCGTGCCCGTGCGTGGTCTCACACACACTCGCACTCTCTGGGCCGCACACCGCCGTGGCCCCAACTTCTCGCCCGCGGCCGCCGCCTTTCTCGACGTTCTCCGCAAGCATGCCGGCGATGTGAGATGACATGGAATTAGCAAAGGGAATCAACGTTGATTTGTATCCCGATGTCGCTGCGGCGGGTAGTTTGTGTGATGCCCTCGGTAAGGCTTTAGCAGAGCTGGGCAGTCCGCTTCATGCTACGGCGCAAATAAATTTCATTCCGTTTGCACGAGCTGAAGGCGGATCGCGCTTTTGCCAGATGTATATAGCCGCGCATGAGCGTTTATTTATTTTCGATTTCTGGGCCAAAGGCGTTGCGTATGGCAGGGGATCCTCCAGTAGCTTGAACGATGCGGCGCAAGCAATGCATTTCTGGATCACCGAGCAGCCCGATATCGCTCAAATGCAAAAACGCTTCAGTTTCTTTATACCGGAGGAGAAAGCTATCGCACATGAAGCGGGTCGTGCAATCGAATATCAATGGGAGAGGCTTCGCAAACACTGGGCGAGAGATGAGACGAAAGCAGATGCGCTAGCGCCGCTGCCGTTGATTGAGGCGGCGATGAAACAACCCGAATTGCGACAATTGTTTCCTTTTACGAGTCTGTACACGCTCCGCTTTAGCCGTACCACCGGATATCCCTTCACGAACGACTGTCCATTTGCGGCTCCAATCGGAAACGGCCGCTTCCGTGTCTACCGACCCCAGCCCACCAATGGGCTATGGTGATCCTGAGCAGATGGATGAAGTGATAGGAGAAGGCAACACGGAAGAAGCTGTCGCAATGCTAGTGTCGCATCTCCCTCCAAATTGTGGTCCAGCCATTGAAGGCACCGCCGAAGATCTAACCGCACAACAATCCTGCCGCCTTTAGGCCGGCCACGCAGGAAACAGCTGTTTAAGCGCGACTTAAAAGGGTACTCTACCTCGCACTCGCTGCGTCTGATAATAACTATTATGTTGTTTGGGGCTTTGCCTCAAAAAGGTCTAAACACCGTCTTTTGCCTCAAAAATCAGGTTGACCGATCTTCAAACCGCGATTCGCGGTCAACCCGATTTGAGGGAAAGGACAGAATTTAGAACTTAAGGCCCAACGACTTTAATGTTTCTTCTTCC
>DATHTI010000259.1:0-15017 GCA_035463335.1 Pyrinomonadaceae bacterium
GCTCGCGCAGTGGAATAGTTTTGGAGAAGTCCATCGGCAGCATGACGTTCTCGGCTGCGGTGAGCGTCGGCAGCAGTTGGAAGAACTGAAACACGAAACCGACATTTCGACCGCGCCACGCGGCCAGTTTGTTTTCCGATAGTGCGTGAATCTCTGTGCCCGCGACCGCAACCGAGCCTGACGACGGGCGATCGATGCCCGCGACCATGTTGAGCAGTGTCGATTTGCCGCTGCCTGACTTGCCCACAACGCCGACAAACTCGCCCGATCGAATCTCGAGATCGATGTGCTTCAGCGCCGCAAACGCGCCCGCCGGAGTTTCATAAGTTTTGGAGACGTGGTTTAAGGAGATCATAATTTGTTCGCGTGTATTTTTCAGATCGCAACAGTTCTGTCCAGCGGTATGATGGCCGCGCAGGTCGTAATCGAACAAAGAGGTAACGAATGTCCAAGAACGAGCACCTGCCTCTTGCGGGAGCGAAGAAGAAGACTGATGCTCGCGTGCGGCGAACGCGCGATGCGCTGGGTGATGCGCTGATCGCGTTGATGCAGGAGAAACCGTTCGAGACGATCACGGTCCAGGACGTGTTGGACCGTGCGAAGGTCAGTCGTTCAACTTTTTACACGCACTACAGTGATAAGGACGATCTGCTGATGAGCGACGCTGAGGAATTTTTTGAGTCGCTCGCGATGGCGCTGTCGGCGCGTGGCGATAAGTCGGATCGCGTGTTTCCGGTGCAGGAGTTCTTCACGCATCTTGCGGACGTGCAGCCTTTTTACAAAGCGCTCGTGAAGTCGGGGAAGTTTCAGGAGAACATGGAGCTCGCGCGTGGGCACTTTGCGCGCGGCATCGAACGCCGGCTCTCCGAGTTACCTCGCGCCAGCTCGATTCCGGCGAATGAGCTTCCGGCCATCGCCTTCACACACGCCGGCGCGTTGCTGTCGCTACTGACCTGGTGGCTCGACCGCGGCATGCGCGAGCCCCCGGAACAGATGGACGAACTCTTCCATCGTATGGTCTGGACCGGCGTTTCTTAGCCGCAAAAACACAAAATATGCTGTGAATCCTGTCCAATAGTTCTAATTCTTTGGCGTGGCTTTGCTGGAGTCTCCGGCTTTTCTCCTAACGTAAACGTCTCCACGAAGCTGCATGTTGGTCTTTTCCGCAAGGGTCACCAACACTGACTCCAGCAGTTGCTTGTCGTCGATTTTGAAGCTCGTGATTCCCGTAACGTTCGAATCCGGATCGCTGTATTGCAGGGTCAGGTAGCGAACCTTGTGTTTGATAAAGCGCGCCGGTAGTGAATAAATCGATGGCACGTTCTGGGCCACAGTAGCGGCGGCTGGCTGTACCTTTTTCGAATCTACGAAAGCCGAGGTGATGGCCACGTATGGAATCGAGATCTCTTTTGGCGGCTTCTTGTCTTTGAAGAGCAGGCGATTATTGTCATCATCGAAGGTCAACGTGCCGTGCATCGTCTTCGTGTAGCCAAACACTCCGCCCTCATATTTCGCCTTGACGGTCTTTGGGGCGGGCTTGACGGCCGGCTTTTGTGCAGCCGGTTGAGGATCCGCCTCGCGTGGACGCTGTGCAAACACGCCCGTGAGCAAAGCTCCCAGCAGGAGCAGAGTGGAAATGGTTTTCATTGCATTCTCCTTAAACTATCAGAATTGATTTGCCCACATTGGCGCCTGGTAAAGAAACCACCAGAGCAACAACTGAACCGCAGTCACAACAACTCCAACAATCGTGCTTGCGCAACAGATGCCGCGAGCGAGGTCGTCGCTGGCTTGTTGTGAACGATAAGATCTGATTACACCGAGGGTGCCGAGCACTACGGCGCCGGGACAGAACACGATGCCGAGATACGGCACCAGAGAATAAGTCGCGAAGGCCCTCGCTGTCCCAGGCAAGCCACTCATCTTTTATCAGCCACAAAAAGGCACAAAATGCACAAAATATTTTCTTATACAGGATTCTTCATTTGTGCCTTTTGTGCCTTTTTGTGGCAACTCTTTCTTTGTGCCTTTTATGGCCTACTTAGCGAACGGTTTGACGCGTTCGATCGATTCCTTTAGATCGGGGTCGGACGGAGCCAACGAGGCGCCCTTCTGGTATGCGGCCAGTGCTTTTGCAAACTGCTTCGTCACTTCAAACGCGTAGCCAAGCTCACGATAGACATTCACGTCGTCAGGCGTTTTCTTCGCGGCTGTTTCCAGAGCCGCAATCGCCTTCGGAAAAGCCTGCGCGCGCGAATGGGCCACGCCAAGCAAGTAAAACGTCACGCCAGTCGCATCCGGCGCCGTTGTCGCACGTTCGAGCACGCCCGCAGCGCGTGCATATTGTTTCGAGCCGATCAAAGCTTGTCCAAAAAGCGTGACTGCTTCGGCGTCAGTTCTCAACTTGATCAAACCTTCGCCCGCACGCACGGCGCTGATGTAGTCAGCATCTGCTTTCGCCGGATCAGTGCTCGTGGCCGCACGACGCAGGTAAGCCGACGTCAAAAGCGTCCACGCGCCTGTGAGTCGCGGATCGTTAACTGTGGCGCGATTAAGACTCGAGATCGCACCGTCGAGATCGTTCTTCGCGAGCGCGATTTGCGCGAGATAGAAGACTGACAACGAATCCTTCGGATTGAGTTTCAGGACCTGGTTGAAACTCTTTTCAGCATCCGCAGTCTTGCCCGTTTTGTACTCCGAAATTCCACGGTAGTAGATCAACATCGAATCGGGCTGATTGGGGTTACGATTGATCGCGGCCGTCAGCAGTGGCAGCGCTTCCTGATACCTCTCAGAAAGCACGTACGCCTGGCCGAGGGCGCTCTCCGTGTTTGGATCTTCCTGCTTCGCGTTGCGCTGTAGCTCGACTGCTTTCTCGAGGTCCTTCGCCGCCTCGGCATACTGCTTCAGGTTCAACTCCGCAAACCCGGCGATCTTCCAGGCCTCCGGGTCGTTGGGATGCGCGGCCGCAAGCTCCTTCGCTTCCTTTGCGGCAGCCGCAAACTGTTTCTGTTCGAGCAGAAGATAAGCGTGCTTCGTGTCTGCTGGGGCTACCGTGTTCGCCACTGGTCGAACCGGCTGCACGTCGAGCAAAGAATCATTGGAGTTGGTTCTGCGAGCGGTCGGCGAAGGCTGTGGCTCGGGTCGCAGCAAAGGATCGTCGGCAGGGGTTTTAGTCGTTTGCGCAGGCTGCTTGTTCGTGCGTCGCGGCCTGGTTGACTGCGCCTGGATCGCGGTAGAGGCGAATAAAACTATAGCGCCGACGGTGATAAATCGTTGAACAAGCGTAGGTCTACACATAATGCGTACGATTGTATGCGGGAGAGATTAGGTTTGAAAGCTCAGACTACGGATCAAACCCTTCGGATGCGCGAACGGGGCCGGAAGTTGCGCCACAGATTACACGGAATTGGGTACGGATCAGTGCTGATCCGTACCCAATCTGTTAGATCCGTGGTTAAAAGTTCAGTTTCAATCCAAACTGGAACTGACGTGGATCGAAGGCGGCGGTTGGACGGCTGTAGTAGCGACCGTTGTTGGCGCGCTGGTTGAACAGGTTGACGTCGTTGAAGAACGGCGACGCCGCAGCTTCGTTGAAACGGTTGAATAGATTGAAGCCTTCCGCGATCAACTCCAACCGGAGCCGCTCACCAATCGGCACCAGTTTCGCCACGCGCAAATCGAGCGAGATGTAACGATGCGTCAGACCGAAATTGCGGGCCAGACTGCCACTCGTAAACATGCCGTCCGTAATCAACCCCGCACATCCCGCCGTGCCGGGCACGCACAGTGTTCCATCAGCAAGCACCGATGGACGATCAGTTTGGTTCGACTGGTCGTTGTTCGTGTCCTGGTTGCTCAGGATATTGAACGGACGGCCTGACGAGATCTCGAAGATCGGTGCGACCGTGAAGTTCGAAAGCGCACGATGAAAACCACCGGACCTGGCCCAACTGCTCGGCGAAGCAATCACGCCACTAAACACGAAGCGATGACGCTGATCGAACAGTGAATCCGCACGCTCGGCGCCGAAGTTTCGATTGTCCTGCGGCAGCAAAAGCGTTTGCAGGTCAGACGAGTCGTCGATCGAGTGTGACCACGTGTATGACGCCAGGAACTGGAAGTTATTCGAGAAGCGCTTCTTTACGTCGATATTCATCGCGTGGTAGGTCGAATTGCCGTCTGATGTTTGCGCGTTGATCGAGCCGAACGGCGAAATCGTTCCCGGAGTGCGGAGCGTGCCTGCCAGTTGCGAATTCAACACAGCCGGTGTGACCAAGCCTCCGCTCGCCGCCTGGGCCAGGAAATAGTTGGGCGCATTCGGCCGGAAGAAGTTGGCGATCGCCGGAGAGATAATTCTGCCGCGCGTTGGCGAAAGAACGATCATTCCCGGAATTACTACAACGAGAGGGTCTCCCGGCAGCAGCGGATTCGTGAAGACAGAGCCGGGCGCCAGAGTGGATCCGAAGAAATTGCCCACGAGCAGCGCTTCCGTCGTACTCGTCGGATTGCGATTCGCGTAGCGCCTGAAGTTTTGGATTTGCAGCTCGGTTCGCGGAGCATTGATGTCGAGCGGGTGCGGCAAATGATGGGCACCAACGAAGATGTAACTTCCCGAAACGGTCATGTCTCTCGTCAGCTCACGCTCAACGGTGAAGTTTCCCTGGTTCGCATACGCGTACTCAAAGTTCTTCTGCACGTGCAACGTGAACGGAAGCACTGGACCAAAACCGGGGAACGTTTGATCGTTGAATCTTTGTCGACCAAATTGATACTGCGCGGTCGAGGCAACACCCGGCGTTTGAAAGTTCGCAGGAAGGCCATTTGCGGGTATGGCCGCCTGGCAGAAGGGTGAAAGATTCGCCTGGGAGCAGACAGTGCCCTGAAACACCTGAACCGCATTCAGCAAAACCGGGGCTCCGGTGGCGGCATCTCTCAGCGCCGGACTGCCGGGCGTCAGAATACCTTGCTGCTGTTGCACCGCGTCAGCGATGTCAGAGTTGAAGGAAATCGCGAGCAACGGGTGATCGTAGAAGATACCGAACGCACCGCGAATCGAAGTCTTACCATCGCCCCACGGATCCCACGCTACAGCCAGGCGAGGCGCCCAGTTGTTCTTGTCGCGTGGGAAGCCCTGCTGTATGCCCATCGCGTCCTGCGCTGCCAGGACATCGGCAGCGGAGAGCGTAATGCCTGACAGCGGATCGCGAAGTGGCAGAGTCGGGATTTGCTCGGTCAGCTCATAGTCATAACGCACGCCGTAGTTGAGCGTCAGGTTGCGACGTATCTTCCACGAGTCCTGCGCGAAGAACGCCATCGGCTTATTGCCGATGCTGCTGACCGGATTGCCGAAGCCCTGGATAAAGTTCGCAGGGAATCCGAGTCCGTACTGCTGAACCGGTGTAAAGTCCGGCGGCAGCGGCAATCCAGGCGTAGTGCACGCTGCGGATAACAACGTGCAGGCGCCCAAGCCGCCAAAATTAAAGAGGCCGGCGAAGTTCAATTCAAAGATTGCTTCCGGGATGCGAACGGAAGCAATGTCGCCGCCAAACTTGAAGTTGTGACTTCCCGCAACGACGTTAACGTTATCGGTAAACGCGTATCGTGTTTCCGTCCGGAGCACTGGTGAGAACAGCTCGCGTCCGATGAAGGCAGTGCCGGAAATATTGAAGGCCACTGCATCGCCGTTTGCCGATTTGAAAGTCGCGCGACGTCCACCGTAGTTGAAGCGTGCTTCGTTGACGACCGAGTTGGAAAGCGTCGAAGTCAGCGTGGCGACCGCTGAGGAGTCTTTCAACGTTTGGATACCAGTGCGTGAAAAATCATTCTGGCCCAGTGACTGGTTCTGTGATTCAACCTGAATGCCGGTGATCTCGCTCGGGTTGTAACCGAAGCGGAAGCTGAACTGATGACTATTGGTGATCAGGTGGTCCAGGCGAAACGAGTTGAATGTGGTTCGCTCGGTAACCGGAAACACTCGCTGGAGATTGTTCAGTGGTCTAAAGGCGATGAGCTGGCCCGCGGCGTTGGTTGTGCCGCTGGGAACAGGCGCACTTGAAAGCAGGAAACGCGGACCGACTGTCGAGCCCGCGGGCAGCGGCGTTAAAGTACCAGTGAGACCGGGAAAGATTACGAGCGGATTCGTTCCGGTCAGCGCTGTCGAGCCACCGCTTGAAGCGAGAAACGCATACGGAACGGCGAGCGCCGTAGCTCCGACTGACAACAGACCATTGATGTACGCAGCCTGTTGCGGCGAGAGGTTTCTGAACGTCTGGCCCGCGATCGTAACGCTCGACGTCAGGTTGCCCTGCACGTCGCTGGTGAAAAAGCCTGACTCATTTCGTCGTCGCTGTTCGAAAGCGAAGAAGAAGAACGTGCGGCCCTTGTCCAACGGTCCGCCAAGCGTGAGTCCGTACTGCGCGCGCGTGAACGGCGGATCCTCGATCGGCGCAAACGCATTGCGTGCCTGGAAGCTGCGGTGTCGCAGGAACCCGAATACATTGCCGTGAAACTCATTCGTGCCTGACTTGGTAACGACGTTCACCACTCCGCCCGCGGAACGACCAAACTCCGGCGCGAACGAATTGGTGACGACCTGAAACTCCTGCACTGCTTCCTGACTGACTGTCGAGCGCGAAGCGTTCACGGAGTTATCCGTGTTGTCAGCGCCATCAACCTGCACCAGATTCGAACGACCGCGCTGGCCGCCGAAGTTTAGACCCGTCGTAGGCGCTGGTCCGATCGGGCGACCGGCGTCGCGTCCAACTGTCGAAGTCGTTAAAGCAAACGCGAGATAGTTTCGCTCAGTGATCGGAAGATTGTTGATGCGCTGCTGATCGATTGTCGTGGAGACGGCGGTCTTGGAAGTCTCCACTATTTCAGACGTCGCATCCGAGATAGTGACGCTCTCGCTGATTTGTCCCGGCTCGAGCGCGATATCGAGCTCCGCGGCCTGGCCGACGGTAACAGTAACCTTCGGCAAGACGGCTTTTTTGAAGTTCGTCGCTTCCACCGTGACTTCGTAGTCGCCGGGTGGAACGTTGACGATGCGATAGAAACCTTCGTCGTTAGTGGTTGCAGAGCGCGAGAAATTCGTGCTCGGATTGCGAGCCGTCACCGCAGCATTCGCCACGACGGCACCGGTCGAGTCTCTAACGGTGCCCTGCAGATCGGCAGCGTTAGACTGCGCCTGTCCGAAAGCGACGTGGGCGGAAAGTACTAAGAGCACCAACAAACAGGGGATTCGAAATGATCCGTTAAGCCGGGACTTTAACGATACCAACATCGTCATTTCTCCTTTACTTTTCGCGGCTCTGAATTTCGCGCGGTCACTAGTAAATTATTTGGTTCATTCAATGCCACTGGACGAGATTCGGAGATCCGTCTCCGACTAGCTGACGGCGTGTGGGAGCACTTTTGCCGTTGTCATGTGCCCTGGGATAGCAGCGATGACAGAGAGACCAGCATTGGCTCAGCCTTTTTACTCTAAAAGAGTCAACGTGGCAAGCAGTTATAACCGCCCGTTCAGAGTTCAAGCTTGAGCTTGGTGTGTCGCGAAGAGCAAGCTAAAGCGGCGGCAAGCCCCCGCTGATCGAGGGAGCCTGTTACGGTGTTTGATCAGACCTAATATCAGGAACGTACAAAACCCCGAGAAATCCGATGAGCACTGCGAACATCACACTCATGAACTTCGCCTGTTTATAAATGTCGCTCGCAGACCCCATCAGCATCGACGTACTCGCCTGCAGTTATGAAGCTGGATTGTCGTTGACGTGCAACCGGAGTACTCCATTTTGCTTGGTTCAGTACTCTATCCACAGATTACGCCGATTGTTTAGGGAATCTGTGTAATCTGTGGATTGCTTTGGTTAGCTGAGCGTGTGGCGCGTGCGATCCAGTTGGGAAACTGTTTACTTGCGGCGCAGATGGCGATTCCCAGACCAGCAAGACGAGGACTGAACGCGGCGCGTCGCAACCAGGCCGCAATTCGCAGGCGCGAATCAAACTTTCTGACGTATTCGTTCGCATAGTCAGTTGCGAGCTCCGTCGCGTCAAGCTTCGTACGATGACGACTGATGACATGGGCCACCAGCTCGGCGCTTTCGAATGCCATCAACATTCCGCTGCCCGTAAAAGGATCGATAAACGCCGCTGAGTCGCCAATCGCGAGCAGGCCTTTCGCTGGACCTGGCTGCTGTGGGCCAAAACGTTCCCACGAAGCGCTGAGCCATTCGGATTCCGCTTGTGCGTGCTCGAGTGTGTAAGCAGCGCGACGGTTCTTCATCACCATCTCGCGCATCACGAGCCCGGGATCGGAATGACGTCGCTTCACTTGTTCCGCGGAGATGATGAAGCAGAGATTGCTGAGGTCGCCTTCGACACTGCTGAGACCGCCGTACCCGTCCGGGTAAAAGTAGATTTCGCAGGCGCCGGGCGCGACGCGTGTGTTTCGCAAGTGAACTTTGAAGGCGATCAATTTTGCTTTTGACTTCGGCTCGCCCGTGTGGAGCTTTCGTGTGAGTATGCGCGCGCGGCCGGTCGCGTCAATGGTCAGCGGCGCTGTGTGCTGCTGCTCGTCGCTGTTGATCTTGAGCTTGATGCCGTGCACCGTGTTTTTGTCAACAATCGGCTCGGTGATCGTTGCGCCTTCGATCACGGTCACGCCGCAGTCCTGCGCGCGTCGCAGTAGTACGTTGTCCATCACCGCGCGACTCAAACCGAGCGCGGCTGGTCCACCAAACCAACTGCTGGGGATCGTGACGTTATGTCCGCGCGTCGAGTAGAAAACGGTTTCCGTGATAGACGCGGCATCGGAGTTTGCCATCGCGGTACCGACGCCGAGTGTTTCAAAGTGTCGCCGGCATTCGGGAGAGATGAATTCGCCGCAGAGTTTTGGACGCGGAAATTTTTTCTGTTCGACAAGTAGCACACGGAGATCGTTGCGCGCGAGACGTATCGCAGCGCTCGACCCCGCGGGTCCAGCACCGGCGATAATCACGTCGAAACTATGCGGCGATTTGTGCATTTTGTGCCTTTTTATGGCTAACCGCGGCGGCCGCGCTTAAGACGAGACGATAAGGGAAATGCCGCTCGACCCGAGTATCCTGCAGCCCTGCGCGTTGGCCCAATTCCAGCAATTCCTCGCTTTTGAAACCGCGCAGGATCGACAACGCACCGTCGTGTCGTACCAATCGATTATGCAAAAACAGCTTGCCCAGAGTTGTATAAAGAAAATAGGCCACTGGATGACGATGCAAATCGATCACGAATATCCGCCGCTTCGCGACACGACTCATCTCGCGTAGAAGTTGGACCACCTGCTCGTCAAGAAGATGATGCGTAAAGAGTGAGCAGATGGCGTAATCAAACTGTGCCTCATCAAACGGAAGCTGCAAAGCATCGCCGCGCACCGAGGTGATCTCATCGAAACGCTCAGACTCCTCGAGTATCGATTCCGCCATACGCTCACTCAGCTCAAGACCCACACCTCTAAATTCCCGCTTCGTTTGCCTGGCCCAGGTCGCAGCGACGCGCAATAGCTCTCCCGAACCGGCACCGGCGTCGAGGATCGAAAAGCGTGACCGGCGTTGTGCTTCGACCTCGCGAAAGAGCGTCGCCTTCAAACTGTGCGCGTCGCCCATCCAACGGTTCACGAACCGAAGCTCGCTGATACAATCTTCGTACTCTGCGGCCGTGTAGTTACCCGTATCGATGTATTCGAGCCTGTGGCTGCGTTGCTTGAATTTGTCGAGCATGCTGGACCACTGATCAATGATCTAATTGTTGGACCACGAGCGCACTGTTCTTCGAGCCGAAGCCGATGCAGTTGCAGAGCGCGGTCCTGACGCGTGCTTCGCGCGCTACATTGGGGACGTAATCGAGATCACAGTCAGGGTCAGGTTCTTCAAGGTTGATCGTTGGCGGGATCATGTTTGTATGCATCGCGCACAGCGCGGCAGCTAAGCCGGCGGCGCCGCTCGCGCCCTGCGGATGACCGATTTGCGACTTCGTCGCCGACATCGGAATCCGCGCCGCCTGGCCGTCAAACGCAAGCTTCAAGGCGCTCGTCTCAATTCGATCGTTGAGCAACGTAGACGTGCCGTGGAGGTTTACATAATCGATATCTTTTGCTGCGCAGCCCGCGTCCTGAAGCGCCAGACGCATCGCGCGCGCCGGCTCGTCACCATCTTCGGCGAGTCGTACGCGATGATATGCATCGCACGTCGCGCCATAACCAGTGACCTCAGCGTAAATCTGCGCGCCGCGAGCTTGTGCGTGGCCCAGCTCTTCAAAAACATAAATCCACGAGCCTTCGCCGAGAACGATTCCGGATCGGTTGCGCGAGAAAGGTCTCGAAGCACGATGTGGCTCATCGTTCCACTCGTTCGTCAGGACTGTCATGAGATTGAACGCCGCCAGAATGCCCGGAGCTATCGGCGCGTCTACACCGCCAGTGAGCATCAGGTCCTGGCGACCGAGTGCGATGTGCTGCGCCGCATAAGCCATCGCATCAGTAGAGCTCGTGCAGCCAGTTGAGACGATGTGCGATAAGCCACGCAGGCCAAACGCCATCGACAACTCACTCGACAGTCCACCGTGCGTCGATGCTGGAATCGTGTAGACGCTGGCTTTGCTGGTTGGACCAACGTACCAGTATTCGTACTGCTGCTCTGTGAAGGCCAGACCACCGCCGCCCGTGCCGAGCTCTACGCCGAAGGCGCGGCGGTGGTCGAGAGATAGATCGTTAGGAAAGAGTCGCGCATCTTCGAGCGCCTCGCGGGCGGCTGCGAGTGCGAGTGGAACGGTGCGCGGAACGTGTTTGCGATCTTTTGGATTAAGCTGCGACTGCCAGTCGAACGAAGGAACTTCAGCGGCGATCTGAACCGGAAAACTCGATGGATCAAAAGCCTCGATTCTGCGAACGCCGCTTTTGCCGGATACAAGTCCACTCCAAAACGCTTCGCGGCCAATGCCCAACGGGGTGACACACCCCATCCCGGTAATCACAACCCGGCGTGGACGCGTCAAGCCTTTGAACATGATCCGCGTAATCCCGCGTTTCTAAACCTTCTGCCCGCACTCGTTGCAGAATTTCGCGCCGGGAGTTAACTCCGCCTGACAATTCGCGCACGTGGCTGGTCCCTGCTTCTCGCCGCACTCCATACAAAACTTCGCGCCAGGCGCGTTCTTATGACCACACTTCGGACACGGCACGCCTGCCTGCGCCGCTCCCTGCGCGCCGCTGCCCTGGCCTCCGCCCTGATTCGACTGCTTCATCGCATCGCTCATCGCGCCAGCCATCGCATTGCCCATTGCGAAGCCTGCGCCGAGACCGACGCCCGTGCCCGCGGCACCGCCCGGATTCTGCGCCGCATCGCGCATCGCATCCGCAGCCTGGAACTGTGCGTAACGGCCCACATCGCCGATCACGCCCATCGAAGTGCGCTTGTCCATCGCGGCTTCGACTTCCTGCGGCAGCGAGATGTTCTCGATGATGAACTTCGTCAGCTCGAGCCCAAACGTCTTGAACTCTTCGTTTAACTTGACGCGTGTGAACTTCCCGAGCTCGTCGTAGTTTGACGCAAGATCGAGTGCAGCAATCTTCGACTCGCCGAGCGCATCACTAAAGCCCCCAACCAGAGTGCGCTTCAGTTGTCCTTCGACATCTTCAGTGATGAAGCGAGCATTCGTGCCGGCAACTTCCTTGATGAGTGCCTGCGGGTCCGAAACGCGAATCGAGTAGATGCCAAACGCGCGGAGTCGCACCATGCCGAAATCGGTGTCGCGCATCATGACGGGATTCGGCGTGCCCCACTTAAGATCGGTGAACTGTTTCGTGTTTACAAAGTAAACTTCAGCCTTAAACGGCGAGTTGAAGCCGTACTTCCAGGCACCCAGTTTCGACAGGATCGGCGTATTGCCGCCGTCGATCGTGTAGCGGCCGGGAGGAAACTGATCGGCGATCTGGCCCTCGTGAACAAAAACCGCGGCCTGCGATTCACGAACGATTAGCTGCGCGCCGTTTTTGATTTCCTGATCCTTGACCGGAAAGCGGTAAAGGAGAGTGTTTGTGGAGTCGTCGAGCCACTCGATTACTTCGATAAACTGTGAGCTCGGGCTGAGTCGATCAAGTATTCCCATTAGCTAACCTCATTCTGAGCAGGATTCGAACTGGGGAAGATTATACAGATCCGTGTTCGTGGGTGTAAGCAGCGGTCCTTTTCCGGACGATGATGAGGGCCGTCAAGCCACCCGCCATGTCGATGAGACTGTCGAAAACCGAGGCCGTGCGGCTCGGCACAAAACTCTGGTGATACTCATCCATCAACGCGTAGATCACCACGAGGATCACGCAGATCAAAAACCATCTTGTACGGATCGCAGGCTGAGGCGACGTGCGAAAGGCGCGAGCCGCTAAAAATCCGAGAATGGCATATTCAGTGAAGTGCGCAATCTTGCGCGTAATGAAATGAACGACCGCGAGCGTTTCCAGACTGGTGTTTGGAAACAACCAGAGGATCAGCGGTCCAATAATGCGGGACGTGTTTCCGGCGTTGAAGTTGTCAGAGGAAGCAAACGAAATAAATACGAGCCAGGCAATGAGCGGAAGGTAATGACTAACAAACCTGGGGAGCCTTACCACGGCAAATTGATTTTGTGCCTTACGTGCCTTTTGTGGCTAAAAACTTTTGTGGCTACAGCGCGGCTGCGCCCGAGACGACTTCGATAATCTCATTCGTGATCGCCGCCTGACGGATGCGATTCATGTTGAGCGTCAAACCTTCGATGAGTTCGCCCGCATTCTTCGAGGCTGACTCCATCGCAGTCATGCGTGCGCCCTGTTCAGACGCAATCGACTCGAGTAGCGCACGAAAGATCTGCGTCTCGACAAGTCGCGGCAAAAGCTGGCCAAACATCTCTGCCGGCGGTTGCTCGTAGATGTAATCGATCAGCGTCACCGGCTGTTGCGACTTCACTTCCGGCTCGTCGTGCTTCGCGCGGGAGACGGGCAGTAGCTGTTCCAACACGACACGCTGTGACAGCACTGACTTAAACTCGTTGTAGACAATGAAAACTTTGTCGATGCCAGTGTCTTCTGTGTATTGCTTGATGATCGCGCGCGCTACTTCAAGCGCTTCCGAAAACTCGACGCGCACTTTCCCTGTTAAGCCGATGTATTCGCTCGAAATCGTTGCCCGGCGATTGCGGAAGAAGTCGCGACCCTTGCGGCCGATCGCCATGATTTCGACCTGCTTGTCCGCGTTTTCGCGCATGAAAGCCTGCGCTGCTTTGGTGAGGTTTGTGTTAAAGGCACCGCACAGGCCTTTGTCGGCAGTGATCAGGACCAGGAGGTAACGTTGATCGCCACGCTGGTCGAGAAGCGGATGATGAAAGTCTTCATCCGTGCGCTTCGCGAGCTCGCCTAACACTTCCGCCATTTTATTCGCAAAAGGACGCGCCGTGATCACGCGATTCTGCGCGCGTTTGAGGTTCGCCGCAGAGACCATTTTCATGGCCTTCGTGATCTGCTGCGTGTTCTTGACCGACTTAATGCGCCGGCGGAGGTCGAGAAGATTAGGCATCGCGTTACGTTGTTATGCCGTCGGCTGTGCTGCCGCAGTCGAAGCTGCTCGTGCTGGAGCAGCGAACTCTGTTGTTGATTCTTTGGACCAGTTGTCTTTGAAGTCTTCCAGCACCTGTTTCAAACCGGCCTTAATCTCGTCAGTCAGGCTCTTCTTTTCGGCGATGGACGCGAGCAGGCCCGGATGCGAATTCTCAACAAACTTGTGTAGGCTGGTTTCGAAACGCCGAATGTCTTCGATCGGGATGTCGTCTGTGTAACCGTTCGTCGCGGCCCAGATCACTAGCACCTGTTTTTCGACGTCCATTGGTTGATACTGCGGCTGCTTCAGAATTTCAGTGAGACGCTGGCCACGCGCGAGCTGGGCCTGCGTCGCTTTGTCGAGATCGGAACCGAACTGCGCAAACGCTTGTAGCTCGCGAAACTGGGCCAGGTCGAGACGCAGCGTTCCCGCCACCTGCTTCATCGCTTTGATCTGCGCCGCTCCGCCTACACGCGAAACGCTGTTGCCGACGTTGATCGCCGGCCGGAAGCCGCTGTTGAAAAGGTCGGCTTCGAGAAAGATCTGGCCGTCAGTGATCGAGATCACGTTTGTCGGAATGTACGCCGAGATGTCGCCCGCTTGCGTCTCGATGATCGGGAGGCTCGTCAGTGAGCCACCGCCTTTGACGTCAGAAAGTTTTGCGGCTCGCTCGAGCAGGCGCGAGTGCAGGTAGAACACGTCGCCGGGATAAGCTTCGCGGCCCGGTGGACGTCGCAGCAGCAAAGAGATTTCGCGATACGCTGCGGCCTGTTTCGAAAGGTCGTCGTAGATCGTTAATGCGTGGCGACCGTTGTCGCGGAAGTATTCACCCATCGCGGCGCCGGAATAAGGCGCGAGGAACTGCATCGCCGCCGGATCAGACGCAGTAGCCTTGATCACGATCGTATAATCCATCGCGCCGAAGTCCTGAAGCGTCTTTACCACCTGGGCCACCGTCGAAGCTTTCTGGCCGATCGCTACGTAGATGCAAATTACGTCTTTGCCCTTCTGGTTGATGATCGTGTCGACCGCGACTGCGGTTTTACCCGTCTGACGATCGCCGATGATCAGCTCGCGCTGGCCACGACCGATCGGCACCATCGCGTCAATGGCTTTGAGACCGGTTTGCAGTGGCTCTTTCACCGGCTGCCTGTCGACCACGCCCGGAGCAATGCGCTCAACTGGATAGTGGTGTTCAGTGACGATTGGACCACCATCGTCAATCGGATTGCCGAGCACGTCGACCACGCGCCCGATCATCGCCTCGCCCACCGGCACCTCCATAATGCGTCCGGTGCGCTTTACGAGATCGCCTTCGCGGATCGTCTGGAAGTCGCCGAACAACACCGCGCCGACTTTGTCTTCTTCGAGATTAAGTGCGAGACCGCGCACGTCGTGCGGAAACTCGAGCAG
>DATHTI010000260.1:0-19867 GCA_035463335.1 Pyrinomonadaceae bacterium
GGGATGACGCGCGTCGTAGGCTTTGTTCAGGTACTCGATCGCCTTGTCTTTGTCTTTCAAGCCCGCGTAAACGATCGCGAAGTACAACGGTGAAACATACCGGCGCGTCGACAATGCATCGAGCTGATTGATTATCGCGCGCGCCTCGGCCTGCTTGCCGGCCATTCCATAAGCAAACCCAAGTGATGCAGAGGCTTCCGACTCAGCCTCGACTACCTGGTCCGGTATTGCTCCACTCACCGGAACCTTAATCAACCTTCGCAGCTCAGCGATTGCCTCGTTGTGCATTCCCTTCTGCACATACGCGAGCGCCAGGTAATGACGCGCCACCCAGAAATCCGGATCGCTCTGCAACGTCGTTTTGTACTTCGCGATCGCATCGTCGTAATTCTTCTCGTAGTAAGAATAGAGCCCGGTGTTGGCGCTGATGATCGGCGAGAGTGGATCGAGTTTGTGCGCCTCCTCAATTTCCGCTTTCGCTAAACTGAACTTCCCCATCTGCATCAAATACGACGCATACCACTGGTGCGCAGTCGGGTACTTCGGATTCAATCTCAGCGCCTGCTGGAAATCACTTTGCGCGCCAAGCCAATCCCAGTCGTAAGCAAGCCTCACAAACGCACGCGACGTGTAAGCTTCAGCCAGCTCCGGATCGGCATCGACTGCCTTCTGCGCCGCTGCCTTCGCCTTCGGCATTTCATCAACCGGCCTGACCACGCCGATATCGCAAAGCAGCGCGTATGAATCGGCGAGACCGGAGAAAGCGAGCGCGAACGTTGGATCTTTTTCTTCAGCGCGCCTGAAATACTCGATGCCGTTTCGGAAGCCTTCTTCGTTGCGCTTGTTCCAGAAGTATCGACCCTTGAGATAAAGCTGGTAAGCCTCAGCATCATTCGTGTAACGCTTCGCGAGTTTCTCTTCGTCCTCGCCTGAGAGTCGCAGGCGCAAACTCTGCGAGATCTTTTTCGAGACTTCGTCCTGCACCGAGAAGATGTCAGCGACACTCGTCTTATACTCTGCGCCCCAAAGCTGCGATCCGTCGTCGACTTTGATCAGCTCTGTCTTGATCACGAGATTGTCGTCGAGTTTGACGAGCCGTCCGGTCAACACCGCGCCGACATTCAGCGTTCGGCCAGCGTCGAGCGGATCGAGATTCGGCCCTTTAAATCGAAACGCCGCATTACGCGACATCACTTTTAAATTCGGCAGTTGCGAAAGACTGTTGATGATGCTTTCGGTTAGACCGTCAGACAAATACTCCGCGTTTGGATCTTTACTGTCATTCACAAACGGAAGAATCGCGACGGAGTTGATCGGCCGCGTCCGTGTGGTGACAAAAAAGTAAGCGCCCACGATTGCGAGAAGGACAAACACTCCCACAACAGCACGCGCCAGCCATCGAGGACGAACGAGCGTGATACCGTCGCTGCTTGGCATTGTCGAACGGTCAGTACCGGTTTCAGTTTGCGTTCTGATGACGGTCGGGATTGTCGCTGCGTAATCGATTTCCGTGTCGCGAGCTGCGGAAGGCCTGGTCAGCTCCGGAAATTCCGAGGTGTGAAGCTCGTCCCGGAGTTGTTCGAGATCGAGCTTGAAATCGGTGATTGTCTGGTAACGCTTGAGACGGTCTTTCGCGAGCGCTTTCGCAACGATTCGCTCGAGCTGACGCGGCACATTCGCCACGTGTTGCACGAGTGGAGCAGGTTCGTGATCGATAATCGAAACTCGCGTGTGGCTATCAGTCTTCCCCTCGAATGGCGGCCGCCCGGCGATCATCTCGTAGAGCACGACGCCCAAACTGAAGATGTCTGTTCGTTCGTCAATGCCTTCACCGAGGGCCTGCTCGGGCGACATGTAACCGCTGGTGCCCATGATCGCGCCCGGATTCGTCTCCGTTATCGGAATTGTGACAGCCTCAGGATCGGCAGTTGGCGAATCGCGATCCGTTAGTTTTGCGAGGCCGAAGTCCAGCACTTTCACGAAGCGATCGCGAACAAACTTGTCCTGTCGCAACATGATATTCTCGGGCTTGATGTCACGGTGCACGATGCCCGCGGCATGCGCCGCTTCGAGCGCCATCGCCACCTGGATAGCAACGCCGAGTGTTTCATCGAGCTTCAATGGACCACGCCATAGACACTGACGCAGTGTTTCGCCGTCGATGTATTCGGTCGCGATGTAATAGCTGCCGTCAGCTTCGCCGATTTCGAAGACCGTGAGAATGTTTGGATGATTAAGCGCGAGAACCGCGCGTGCTTCCTGTTTGAAACGACGCAAACGACTCTCTGACTTCGTGAGCTCGTGCGGCAAAACCTTCAAAGCGACTTTGCGGCCGTGTTGCTTCGTGTCTTCGCTGAGAAGAACTTCACCCATCCCACCCTTGCCCAGCCTGCGTAAGATGCGATAATGGGCGATGTACTCAGGCGGCGAATTGGTATCGGTGGAATTGTTCGGACGGTCGGGCATGAAGGTGAATACTTGCGCGACTAACCTGGGCCGAGAACGATTCGCGCGCATTGTAACACCTTTGCGGAGTTCTCCTCTGTGCAACCTCTGTGTCGTCTGTGCCTCTGTGGTTATTTTGCCGTACGATCTATCAACCACGGAGACACAGAGAACACAGAGGCTGCACAGAGAAGAGCCAAAAACGCCAGAAAGGGCAACAAGTTGGGGGTCGAACGCATCGAATCCGCCGGTACAGCGAGACCGCGGTCAGCTCCCGACTTATAATCCATTTAGCATGTCAGGACGTCTAACATCATTTTTGTTCAAATACTTGTGGTTGGCCGTCATTATTCCAGCCGCCGCGCTGTCGGTCGCTGCTCAGAAGCCGAAGCCTTCACCCACACCAATTCCGGAAGATCCGCAGGGCACCGTTACGGTCACCATTCGCCGCGTGAGACTGCCGATCACGGTCACGGATAAGAAAGGTCAGTTTGTTCCCGGTCTGACGAAGAACGACTTCGTTATTCTGGAAGATAAAGTGCCGCAGACGATTGAAACGTTCTCGGACGATCTTTCGCAAACCACACCGCTCTACGTCGCCGTGCTGATGGATACGTCGCCGTCAACAGCGGGCAAACTGAAGTTTCAGCAAGAGTCGGCGATGAACTTCATCCAGACAGTCGTGAAGCCGCGCAAGGATCGTGTGCTCTTCGGAACGTTCGACGACGAGATCAATTTGTTACAGGATTTCACCGACAAACTCGATCTGCTCTATAAGGCCGTCTACGGCGTTAAGAAGATGGGCACGCAGACTGCTCTGTTCGATGCGATCTGGCAATTCTGTGATGAAAAGATGCGGTCGGTTCCCGGCCGTCGCGTGTTGCTGATTGTTACTGACGGTGAAGACACGTACAGCCGCGCAAATATCCGCGACGCGATCGATATCGCACAGCGAACCGAGACGACGATCTTCGCGATCTCGACGAAGGCCGGATTTCTCGCCACCGTGCCCGGCGTCGAAGCAGGACAGGTCGCCGACAAGAAAGACAAGGATCTACAAACGCTCGCGGAAGAGACCGGTGGCGCCGCGTTCTTTACCGGCGACATGCTTTCACTCGAGCGATCGTTTACGAGGATCTCGAAAGAGCTGCGTGCGCAGTATCTCGTCACTTACAACCCGACGAACAAGAGTTACGACGGCACCTTCAGAAAGATCGACGTGAAGCTCTCAGACGCCCACGACAATCTGAAAGTGAGAACCAAGCGCGGGTATAAAGCGATCGCTGATAGCGTTACGCAGTAAGGAGTTATGAAGTAAAGATGCAATATCGCGAAATCAGCCGGCCGTTTGTATTGCTGGGTTTTGTTTTTCTGCTAGTGTGCGGAGGACTCGCCAGCCAGACTCAGTCTGCCAAAAATGCGCCGGACGCCGTGGCCGTTGCATCACCGTCGCCGACTCCGCGACGTGAAGAAGTACCACAGGATTCCGACGAGGTAATCAAAGTCGAAACGAACCTGACGAACATCTTCTTTACCGCCGCCGACAAGAACAAGCGGTTCATCAACAATCTCAAGATGGAAGATATTCTCGTGCTCGAGGATGGAAAGCCGCAGGAGATCTTCACTTTTCAACAGAACATCGAGCTTCCACTCTCGATCGCGATATTGATCGACACGAGTATTTCCGAACAATTCACGCTACCGCAGGAAAAAGCCGCAGCCCAGGCGTTTCTGGAAAGTGTGATGCGACCGGCCAAAGACGAGGCCGCCATTGTCTCGTTCACTGGCGATACGACGCTCGAGCAGGGTTTTACCGGAAGCATCGACCGGCTCAGGCGTGCAATTGACCGTGTGGAATTTGTACCGCCTTCCGGCTACATCGGCGGTGGTGTAGTAGTAAACGGAACTCCTCCAATTTCCGGAACAAACCAGAGCCTGGCCGGCTCAACTGCGGTCTGGGATGCCATTTGGGCCACTTCTGAAGAGCTGATTGGCACCTCCGCGGAGCACACGCGCCGCGCCATCATTCTGCTCACCGACGGCGACGACACGAGCAGCCGCATGAAAATTGACGAGGCGATTGAACGAGCGCAGAAAGCCGACGCGCTGATCTACGCCATCGGCATCGGCGACCGCTACCAGTTCAACGTCAACGAAGGCGCGCTCCGCAAAATCGCCGAGAAGACGGGTGGACGTGCCTATTTTCCGCAGCATGAACGCGACCTAAACGAGGCCTTCGCCCAAATCCAACGGGACCTCCGCGAGCAGTACCTGGTGGCCTATTCGCCGACGAACAAAGCCCGCGACGGCTCATACCGGCGAATTGAGATCCAGATCGTGAATCCGGCCTTAAAGCAGCAAAACCTCAAGCTTAACTACCGCGCCGGCTATTTCGCCAAGAACACCGGACCCGAGCCGCCCGCCACCCGTAAACGTTCCGGCGATCAGTAGTTTTATCCGTGTAATCCGCGGTTAAAACTGTTATACTGCCTCGGCCAGCGCGTCCGCCTGGCCGCTGTAAGAAACTCAACAAAGTCTCATTAAACCCTCCCAGGTTTTCTTACTCAAAAAAGCCGGACACCCAGAATAGATGAGTATCAACACCTCAGAGCGGGGCCGAGTCCTGATCGTCGACGATGATCGGAAGATCCTCGATCTGTTGGTGGAGCTGCTCCAACTCGAAGGTTACGAGGTCGCGACCGCTACCGACGGCTCTGAAGCTGTCGATTTGGCCCTCTCGTTCAACCCGGATGTCGTCGTCAGCGACGTCGTGATGCCGGAGGTTGGCGGCCTCGAGCTCTGCCGCCGTCTGAAACAAGACCCACGTACGGCTTACATCCCGGTGCTCTTAATCAGCGGGCGGATACCCTCAGACGATGGCGGGATCGAAGGCCTGCACGCGGGCGCCGACGATTACCTCGATCTGCCGTTCCGAAACGAAGAGTTGCTGGTAAAGGTCGCGCGCCTTGTCGAGCGACATCGCATGGAAGAGGTGTTGAAGGAGAGTGAAGAACGTTATCGTCGCCTTGTCGAGCTCTCACCCGATGCGATCGTTGTTCACCGGGAAGGCAAGTTCACTTACCTGAATCCTGCCGCTGTGAATCTTTGGGGCGCCACGACGGCCGGAGATCTCATCGGCAAATCGATTTTTGAAGTCGTACATCCTGACTATCGCCACCACGTCACCGAACGCATCGACTACATTCAGCGTTTTCACAGGCCAACACCGCTCGTCGAGCAAAAATGTTTGCGGCTCGATGGCTCAGAGATCGATGTTGAAGTCACTGGTTTGCCGCTCACCCTGGACGGCAAATCCGCGGTGCTATCCGTTTTTCGCGACGTCACGGAAAAGAAGCAGGCGCGCGAGGCCCTCAGAAAAGCAGAAAAGCGTTTGCGGACCGTGGTCGGCAGCGCGTCGCTGATTTTGTTTGCGACTGATAAGAACGGGATCTTCACGCTGAGTGAAGGTGAGGGATTGAAGAGTCTGTCGCTCGAGCCCGGCCAGCTCGTGGGCCAGTCAGTGTTTGAGATCTATGCTGACACGCCACAGGTTATTGAAAACATCAGGCGCGCTCTGAAAGGCGAATCCTTCACGGCATCAGTAACGGTCGGCGAGCTGGTTTTTGACGTTCGCTATTCACCGCTGACGGACGAACTCGACAACGTTTTAGGCGTTATCGGCGTAGCTACCGATATAACTGACAGCCGCAGAGCAGAGGTATCGATTCGAGAAAGCGAAGAGCGTTATCGTGAGCTTTTCGAAAACGCCAACGACATCATCTACACGCACGATCTTCAGGGCAACTTCACTTCGCTGAATCGCAGCGGCGAGCGCATCACCGGCTATTCTCGCGAAGAAGCAGCACTCATGAACGTCGCTGACGTCATCGCGCCTGAGTACTTGAATCTTGCCCGCGAGATGATTGCTCACAAGGCCAGCGAGAAAGTATCGACCGTTTACGAGATCGACATCATCTCGAAAGACGGGCGTCGCGTTCGTCTCGAAGTTAGCACGCGGTTGATTTTCCGCGACGGTAAACCGGTTGGCGTGCAGGGAATCGCGCGCGATCTCACCGAGCGTAAACATTCGGAGGAGATATTGCGCGAGAGCCAGGCCTTTCTCGCGCAACAGGCACAACGCGAAGCGATGACGCACCGCATTTCACAGGCGATTCGTTGCTCGCTCGATAGTCATGAGATTTACCAGACGGCCGTCAAAGAGCTGGGCTCCTATCTCGCTGTGGATCGTTGTTCTCTGTTCATGCGTGACGACCGTGCGAAATCTGCGTTGAATGCCGCGGAATATCACGTTAGGGGCGTTGCACCCGCCGCTTCAGATTTCCCGTTGGACCACCTGCAAACGTTGATCTCTGCACTTGATCAAACCGGTGTCTTGCCGTTTTCTGATGCGGCGAGCGACGGGCGTATAAAAGACCTCTACCAGAACATTCTCTCGAAAGCGAATGTGAAGTCCATCATGTACGTGGCGATTCGAGTGGGCGACGACGTGCCCGCAGCGTTCGCGCTTTCGACGACGAGACAGCAAAGGCATTGGAGTGAAGCCGACATTGCACTCGCAAAAGCCGTCGCTGACCAGACGGGGATCGCGATCCGGCAAGCTGAGCTCTACCAGAAAGCTGAATCAACCTCGACCCGTGAAGCGCTCGTGAATCGTTTGACGATGGCGATTCGCGCCTCGCTGAGTTTGGGCGAGGTTCTCAGCACGGCGACAGTGCAGATGGGCCGCGCTCTTGCTGCATCGCGAGTTCATTTGTTCCTGCTGGATAGTGAAGGCGTGAGTGCGCCGCTCGAACACGAGTATCTCGCTGACGGCGTCAAAAGCATCAAGCATGTTGACGTCAGCTACGACGATCCGATTGCGCGCAAACTTTCCATCTCCAACGAGCCGCTGATTATCGATGATGCGCAAAACTTCGACGACACGTCCACCACACTTCGCGATTACGTTCGTGCGCAGGCGCAAAAACTCGAGATTCTGTCGGCGATCAACTACCCGTTGATCGTGAAGGGACAGTTCCGCGGCATTCTCGCGATCCATCAAACTGATCGCATGCGTCTCTGGACGGAAGATGAATTGACCCTGGTCCAGGCACTCGCTGAACGACTGTCCATCGGCATCGCACAGGCCGAGTTGTTCGAAATGGTTGCGCGTGGCAAGACCGAATGGGAAACGACTTTCGATGCGATGTCTGACGGTATCTTCATCTTCGATCGGGCCGGCGAATTGAAACGCGTCAATCGCGCCGGCGCTACGATGGAAGCCGTGCACCCGCGCCTACTGCTTGGTCGTAAATGTTGCGACATACTCCGAACCAGTGAAGAAGACGAAACGTGTGTCGTCGAAAATGCACTCGAGACCGGCCGCAGTGTGACGATCGAGATCACGCCGAGCCGGCTGAATCGTCCCCTCCTGGTTTCAGTTGAGCCGGTGCTGGATGAAAACAACCACGCCATCGCCGTTGTGTGCACTGCGCGCGATCTTTCCGAGCTGCGCAAGGTCCAGGCTGTCGCACGCGAACACCAATCGTTGTTGACAAACATTCTCGAGAGCGCGCGCGAGTCGATCTACGCTGTCGACACGGAGGGAAATTTTAAGTGGTGCAACACTGCAACATTGAAGGGACTGGGCTTTCAACGTAGCAACTTCATCGGGCGGCCGCTGCTGAGCATGGTCTATGAGGGCGATCGCGATCTGGTGCGTGAAAAGCTCGACGCTGCGTTGCAGGGTGTGGCCCAAACGTATGAGATGCGCTACTTCGCGCATGATGGCCAACTGCGATACGCACGGGTTGATAATTCTCCGCTCGTCGTTGAAGGTCGCACGACCGGTGTGTTGGGCATTGCGCGTGACATCACCGAGCAGAAAGAAGAGCGTGAGCGCGCTGCGAGAGCTGACAAGTTGCGTGCGCTCGGGCAGCTCGCATCGGGTGTGGCCCACGATTTCAACAACTCACTCGCCGCGATCCTTGGCCGCGCTCAGTTGCTGCGACGGCAGGTCAACGATCCTGCTCTGGTTCGTAACCTCGACATTATTCAAACTGCCGCTGAAGACGCGGCTGCCACGGTTCGTCGTATTCAGACGTTCGCGCGCAAGTCGGCAGTTAAGGAGTTTGAGCTCGTCGACGTTGCGGGTTTGCTAAATGATGCCGTTGAAATCACGCGCACGCGTTGGGAAAACGAGGCGCGCGTCCGCGGGCTGGAATATCACGTCAAGCTCAATGCTCCGCGGGAACAGTTCACGTATGGCAGCGCGTCAGAGCTGCGTGAAGTGTTTGTAAACATGATCGTAAATGCGGTTGATGCAATGCCGCGCGGCGGGCGTTTGTTGATTACCTGCCGGCGCGAGGACGACCGGTTGCAAGTGCATTTCACTGACAATGGTGTCGGAATGCATGAAGACGTGAAGCAGAAGATATTCGAGCCATTCTTCTCAACGAAGGGTGCGCACGGCACCGGGCTCGGACTGTCAGTCAGTTACAGCATTATCGAACGCCATTCAGGATCGATAAGCGTCGTCTCTGAGCCCGGCAGCGGGACGGACTTCATGATCGATTTGCCTGCAATTCCATCGGAGTCGCCGTCGGAATCACTGGTGATGGCGAATGAAGCGCGAAGTCTGAAGATCCTTGTTGTTGATGATGAAGAACCGGTGCGTGAGACACTCGCAGAGATGCTGGTGGCGGTCAGGCATCGCGTGGAGCTGGCCGGGAGTGGCCACGAGGCGGTGGAAAAACTGCGGGCTGGCAATTTTGATCTCGTGTTTACCGATCTGGCTATGCCTGAAATGGATGGCTGGGAAACAGCGCGCTTGATCCGCAAAGGTTGGCCCAACGTGCGAATCGTGCTCGTGACCGGATATGGTCCAACGACAGCGCCGCCGTCCGGCGAGGAAGATCTCGTGGACGCGATCATCGGCAAACCATTCGACTTCGCACAAGTCGGCTCAACCCTCACGACTCTGACCAAAGAACGCGAACTTCAAGCCACCTTGTAGATCGTGTCAATCCTGTAATCCCGTCTAAAACTGTTCCTGGATCCACGATCATCCGGACTTAATTAAAATTCATAATCCCCGCACTCGCAGTAAATCCAACCCCGAAACCTACCACCATCGTCGGTCCTGACCACTCATTCTTCGCAGCCAGCATGAAACCTGTCGACGCGCTCGAAAGATTCCCGAAGCGCTCCAGTACCTTGTACGAGCCGTTCACTTTCGCTGATGCCGGTTCGAGATCGAGCTGTGAGCAAACTCCGTCAAGGATCTTTTTGCTGCCGGTGTGGATCAAGCAATCGTCAACTTCAGTCAGAGTGGACACTGGCGACTCGGGATGTTGCAGAACGCTCCTGACCGTCGTCACCGCATAGTGCGCGCCACGATTGGGAACGCTGGGCTGCATAAAGTACTGCGGCCGTCCCTTGAGAAACTCGTGTGAGCTGTTGTTCACCATCGTGAGCAGGTTCATGTCGGTTGGGTTATCGTTGGTCAGGTGAGAGATAGGTCCAAAGGCGGGTTTTCCTTCTTCAGTGCCAATTAGTAACGCCACCGCGCCGTCACCAAACAGCATCGATTGGATTACAAAAGTCGTGTCTAATCTCTGTAGCTCGAATTGTTCGGGATCGAGTCTTCCTTCCTTTCGCGATCTGATGATTTCG
The DNA here is from genome assembly GCA_035463335.1 of Pyrinomonadaceae bacterium. GTDB lineage: Bacteria > Acidobacteriota > Blastocatellia > Pyrinomonadales > Pyrinomonadaceae > PSRF01. Next base: position 10,120 of record DATHTI010000260.1, read on the forward strand.
CGGTAGCCGGAATACTCGGAGCGCAGCAGCGGCGCAACGTAAGGTGTGTGTGCTTCCGCCATCACGACGATTGCGAGCTTGCCCGGATTTGCTGCCAGGTACCACTGGGCCACCTCGACGGACTTGAGTAGCACCGAGCAGCCTTGCGCTTGCATGTTGACCGTTCGCAGAGATCTGGAGAGAAGGCCGTGCGTTCTCCCCACGATCTCTGACGCCAAACACGGCAACATCTGGTCAGGAGTGTTAGTTGCCGCGACGAGTAGCCCGATCCGGTTCGGGTCACCTCCCCATTCGTGAATGCAGCGCTTGGTGGCATCCACGCCGAGGCCCGTTGTGGAGCTGGTTGGTGCTTTTGGTTCGCCGCATAGAAACGCCGGATAATTTTCGAGAGTTGAATATCTTTGCTGTACCCCGAGAGAACTAATTGTGTTGATAAGTTCCGGGGAGAGCTTATGCATGAGGCTTCCGACCAGTTCTGTGGTCTTGAAAGCATTCTGAGGCACAGCCGTAGCTGCTGATAGTAAATTGATCATTGTCGTTTTTTCTGCTCCAAAGAAGAGGGGGTTCTGCCGCGTCGGATTGACCTCCCACTGCGATCCGATGCAGATCTCTCTACAACCCTCGTGCCGTAATTTAGCTACGGCGGGATTTGCGGTAAACGCTTGTTTCTGTTGGGGTTTACGCGGAAGCTGAAAAGCTACCAGGAGCAGCAATTTGGATACGCCGTAACCACGTCCAAATCAAAGACAAATTCCTCAGTATTTTTACGGACTTTGTGCCACAGGACTATACAGTTGGTAAATACGTACACAAAACTCAGCGCAGCCTTGCTCAAAACTCCGATCCACTCTTTAGCTGAATTTTAGCCACAAAGAAGCACAAAAAGCTCAAAAATCAACAGAATCTATTTTTGAGCGTTTGTGCTTCTTTGTGGCTGACTTTGGCTCAGTATTCGAGTTTGCCGTCGAGCATCATGTCTTTGACCTTGTACGTCATGTTCATTTCTACCGAATTCCCGAGGTTCGAAACAAAACGTACAGTATTGAGCTCCGGATTAAGAAACGGTTGTCCGTCTACCATGCGCGGAAAGATAAAACGGGCGCCAAATCCATCGCCACCCGGCGGCGTGTACTCCTCGAGGAAAACCCGTTTTCCGTCGTTGCGTTCCAAAAAGGTGGTGTTCCTGATCCGGACCGCCGTAGCATTCCTGACGATCTGCATAGCTTTGCCGAGCATATTTGCATCCGGGTTCTCGATGGTGACGGCGATAATGATGGAATCGTCAGAAGTTGCTTCTGCGAAGCTGTTCAGGCGCGCCACTGTGTCAGGCGGAAGATCCTTCTTTTGCAACTGAATCATGCGTACAAAAGCCTGGCGAACTGGTCGCGCCGAAAAGATACGGATGCCATACGTCATGCCGTCATTTTGCCTGAGGCGAGTATCGACACTCGGATCCGGAGGACGCGTGAGCGGGCTTGCCTCTTGAAAATCCTGATCAACCTGCAGGTGCGCCCAGGGTGAATCGTTCAGTATCTTCTGAGCATCGGCCTTGGACCATTCTTTCCAGGGCTTAAGCTTCTTCTGGCCGGCCACCGAACCGGCAGCCATCAAACAAAGCGCCAAAAACATTACAACCGGGAGTTTTTTACTCATAAATGGGGCCTTTCCGTGTAGGAGGTTGCGAAGTCTGTATATAGAAGCCTGATTTATTCAGAAGGTTGGTTGGGTACCTGATTTCTCGGATCACCCAAGCGTGTAGTTTGCCGCCATTCCTGCTTATTGGTCAATCTCTCCAAGCTCACTTCAGTGGAAAACGGCCAACGCTGTCTTCGCCAATGCTGCCGAAGTACAAGGCGCCGTTGTGTTCGACGACGTTCGCGATTTCGGCGTAGCAGTCGGGAGAGCCGTTCTGGAGGTTTTCGACAACGCGGCCTTGTGAATCCAAACCGAGGACGAAGGAATAACGCTTTGGCGCGGGCTGCATGAATTTGGGAAGACGGGCGACCATCTTGCGCATGAATGGGTAAGGAAGCATTCGATCGAAAAGAGCCTGGCGCGGTGTCACCAGCGCAAGCCAAAATCGATCGCGGCCGTTTGAAGAAATGCCGTCCGGAAAACCCGGAAGGTTGTCGATAAAGATGTCGTTCTGGCCCATCTTCGGCTCCTTGAGCCAGACGCGACGAACCCGATATTCCCCGGTTTCCGCCACGAGAACAAACGTCTGATCCGGACTAACGGCGACACCGTTCGCGAAGTGAATGCCTCGCAACAGCGTGCGCGGACGGTGTGATTGTGGATCTAGTGCCAACAAGCGGCCGTTGGGCTGGTGCTCGAGCAAATCGTTTGTAAACTGCGACATCGGAAACTTGTTCGACGCTTCAGTGAAATAGATTGTGCCGTCAGCGCCGATGTCGAGGTCGTTCAAACAGCTAAACTTCGCGCCGTCAGCTTCATCCGCTAACAGTTTTATCTCACCTGCTTTGTTGATCGATAACAATCCCTTGATCGCATCCGCGACGATCAGGTTTCCTTCACGATCGAAGATCATTCCGAGAGGACGACCATGCGTGTTCGCAAAGACACGCGGTTGTGTGCCATCAGCTTGAAGGACCATGATCCGGCCGTCTTCGAAGCCGGCGTAGATCTTTCCTCCGGCGTCGAGAGCAACGTCTTCCGGTTTGTGCCCGTCACCAAGTGAAAGCTTCTGAACAGAAGACAGTCTCGTGTTTTGTGCATACTGGCCGGTCAATGCAGGTGCACGCGGAGGATTCCACGCTGCCGGGACGATTGGCACCGGCATCAGAAGAAGATATGCAACGGTGACAACGACGATGAGGAGGATGACGAGTCCGAACCGCTTTTTGAGAGACATCAAATGTGTTATCGCTCGCCGCGTGATTTCTCGACTGCAGTTTCCAGTGTTACCACGAGCTTGCGGGTTCCGGGCTGGTCCATCGGTTCAATCAGACGCAGTGCTTCGTCGAGTATGCGGCGCTGGTGTTCCGGCCAGTTTGGCTGGCCACTGATGGTTCCCGGCTTGCCATCGTAGAGCGCTACACGCGGCGGACGCACTGATTCAACTACGTCTTTCACGACCGCAAGCGTCATGGTCGGAATGCCCGTCAGCTCGAGCGCGCGCGCCACCAGACCCACAGACTGGTGACACAAAACAGACGCAGGAACTAACAACGCCGCCTGCACTTCATAACGTTTTACACGCTCGATGAGCTTTGGAACGAGCTCATCGACAACTCGGCCAGCATCAGGAATGAACCCGCAGAAACTCCAGAACACCGGATTTAACTGGCCGATGATCCCGTTTTGTTCAAATTCGAGCAGTCGCGCAACCGGCAGCTCCGAGTTAACGTCTTCCTGCACCGCCGCCGGATCGTAACCGCGCGCCGCAAATCGCAGATCTGACTCTTCAACTTCGATTGGAATTTCTTTGAAGGTCGTGTCGCCGCTTGTCGAGCCGGTGTCGAAAGCAGGAGTGCCGTCGATGTAAGCGCCCGCTGAAGAGATGAGCGCGAGATTCAGCATCGGCAGTGCACGCCGTGCGGGCGTGAAAGGCGCGCGCCGGTTTCTTATAAACGGGTAATCGGGACCGAGATCATCGCCTGCACCCGGTCTCCAGCTCTCGAAACGTCGTCGCCAACCGTCAATGTCTTCAATAATTTCCACCAGCTTCACCCAACCTGAAATCAATTGCGCAGGCTTCGCGCCATCAGGACCATCGCCACAAGAGCGGCAATCATAGCAAGTCCGAGCGCATTAACCGAATAACCGTGAAGGCTGTTGAAGGCGATGCGGCGCGCGTCGTCGGCAGCGATTTGGTCGATGGGCAGGACCATTGCCGCGCGCAACGCTCGCATCCGTGCCGCGATTACCCAATGGCCCACCGCAGTCGTCAACACGATGATGCCAAGGCAGATTATTTCGATGATGAAACTTAGACGGCTCGATGAATGGCGGCGCAGGAGTAATGTTAATAGCAATAATAAAGAGATTAGAAAGCCGGCGATGTTAACCACGGCAAGTGAACGCGTGACGATACCGCCGGCGATTTCGTTGGCGTTTGGTAAGCCGAAGGATCTCAAGACGCCGAATGCGGCGGGCGCGACAACGGCGCCAAAGAAGAGGGCTGCGCCGAACCAGCAGGCTAAGAGGATGAGACGTGAAAAGTTCATTATGGATTCGGGATCGTTAAGATCGTTTTAGACAGGATTACAGGATTTACAAGATTAACAAGATGGTTAGTCAAAATCATTGATTGCTTCCAGCAAGCGGATTTTTGGTGGCGTGATCTCGGGGCGCGGCAACTCTCGCGGATCGCCATTCAATAACCACGATAACGCACGATCGAGTTGTGACTGGTACTCGTCAAGATCCAGCGACATAAAGACACTTACGCCCAGGCGCGCAAACTTTTCCTTCGCTCGCAAATACATTTGTCGCGCGGCGCCGGGACGGCCGATGTCGAGATGATGAAAGGCGACTGCCGATTGGATCATCGCCTGTAAAAACAGCTTCTCCTTTGGTCCAACCTCGCCCATCCAGCGTTCTTCCCACGCGTCGTGCGCCGCATGAAACTCGCCCGCGTTGTAAAGATCGATTCCGGCAATGTACTCGATCGGATACGCCGCAACATGAGCATCGAGATATGCAGTCATTTTGCGTTAAGTCGACTTGCGATCACCTTCGCGGCAGTTGCGCCGGCGCCGGTGGCACTGCTAATCGTCGGCGCCAGTGGATTTGAGACGTCGCCAACGGCAAACACCATCGGCACGCTCGTTTCCTGTTGACTGTTCACCGCTATGTAACCCTTTTCATCCGAGTCCAGTTGTTTGCGAAACAAACCGGTATTTGGCCCCACACCGATCCTGATCAAAACACCGCGCACGGCGAGTTGAAACGGCTTCAATCCCTGCTTGCGCTGGATCTCAACTGCCTCCACTCGATCCTGTCCGAGGATACGCGTCAGCACAGACTCCGTGAAAACGGTGATGCAATGCTGCGACTGAAGCTTTCCAGTGAACTCACTCCGCGCACGCAGCTTCTTTCCGCGATGAACGAGCGTAACTGTGGGACAAACTTCCGCCAGCAGCAATGCATTCTCGACTGCCGCATCTCCACCGCCAACGACACAAACATCCTGCCCTGCGAAAAGCTCTCGATCGCGGGAACCGGATTCTATCATCCCCTTACCAGCAAACTCCTTCTCGCCCGGCACGCCCAGCTCTCTCGGCCGCACACCGGTCGCGATCACGAGCGCAATCGACTGAAGCTCTTCACCACTCGCTAACAACACACGCTTCGCTTTTAAGTCAACTGACGCAATGCTGGTTTGCGTCCAGAGATCAAACTCGGCGCTATCGACATCCGCCGCGAAGCGCTCGAGCAGCTCCGCGCCATTGCGAGCTTTAAGTCCGAGGTAGTTGTTGATCGGATTGTAGACGCGGTGCAGTTGCCCGCCGACCTCTTCGGCCTGTTCGAGCACAAGCGTGTCGAGGCCCAGCTCATCGCACCAGAAAGCAGTTGAGAGACCCGCTGGTCCAGCGCCGATGATGATTACGTCGTGCATTCCGTTTACGACACTGCCGCGAGTGATGAGGCCTGCTGCAAAACATTCGCGACTTCGCCGGGTTCCAAACGCGACGCCGCCAACATTCCGGCCGCATCGAGGAACTTCACGGCCGAAGTCATCTCACGATTATCAGTTTGCCAGCGCCCGGCTGCATTCGTTTCGCGGCTGTTGAGCAACTGTAACGCGGGCGCGAGATCTCGCCGCGCAATGTGGGGTCGCACAACAGTCTCCGCCCACGAGTAGTAGGGATAATCGATCCGGTAAAACCATCCTGAACCGTTGGGAATCGCGATCAGAAATAGCTTACCGCGAGCGAATTTTGAGATCGCGGTGTATGGCGCGGAGTGGCTGGTCGGACTGAAGCCCGCGCCGTCAAAAAGTTCCGGCGCAAGCATTATTACTGAAAGATCCGATTGCTCGACGACGGTCGACTTGCCCTTTTCGAAACTCTCGACCGCCGCAACCACGCTCTCCCAACCCGCGCGCCACAGCGTTTCATACTCATCAATGTGTGTCAGCAAATGCTCGACGCGCGGCAGCACCAGCTCATACGCACGCGCATCATCGTCAACTTCTTCGCCCGCGAGGAGCCGGGCCAACGGTGAGCCGTCGTCGTTATTCGGACTCGCCTGATCGGAACCCTGTATCGCGATACTTACGCGCACGCCATCGTCGCTAGAGTACTCCGAAAAATCTCCAGCCTCGGCAGCAGAGATCAGCAAGTCGCGATACGCGAGCGCACGTTCGCCGGTGAGGACAGTCCAGCACGAAAGAGCGCCGTCCGTGTCAAAATGGTTGTTCGTGACTAACTCGATGCCTTGCGTCAGCGCCGCGCGGTTTGGTGAAGCAACGAGATTGAGCGCGATCTCGGTCGAAGTATCGGCCTTCACCTCGGTTGGGGTACTATTTCCTTCCCAATGCGAAAAGTGAATGCTGTTCTCGACCGTGCCATCGACCGACAGCTTGGGAACGTTTTCGAGAGCTTCTGTGTAAAACTCGAATTTCATAATCATGTAGTGTAAACCAACTAACGGAAGAACAATATGGAAGAGATAACTCCAGCTGAGCTCAAACAACGCCTCGACAAGGGCGACGACATACAGATTGTAGACGTGCGTGAAGACAACGAAGTCGCGGTTGGACGCATACCGGATTCGATTCACATTCCACTGGGGCAGGTGTTGAACCGCATGAACGAAGTCGATCCGAACCGCGAAACCGTCGTGTATTGCAAGATGGGTGGCCGCAGTGCTCGCGCCATCGACGCGCTCCAGCGATCAGGATTTCAGGGGAAACTCGTGAATCTTAAGGGTGGGATTCTGAGATGGTCGGATGAAGTCGATCCCAGCGTGCCGAAATACTGACGCGGATAAAGCGGCGACTCTATTTTGTGATCCCTTCGAGCTCGATGAACCGGCTGAGCTTCGTGATCACCATTCCCTCTTCACACTGCAAACGGCATGAGAGCGCCGGCCGGTCGCTCTGCTCGTCCTGCCCTTTCATGTGATACCAGACCTGGCAATTCGTGCATTCACCGTTCCAGCAGAAGTCACCGTAAGAAATGGTATTGATTGAGAGGTACTGAAAGCAGCGCAGCAGCCTGTTCTTTTCAGGCACGCTGACCTCGTTGCCCATGATTTCGAGTTCGATGAGCTTCTCGTACGGATCGAGTAGATCCGACGCACCCGCGTCAAAGCTGCCGCTTTGTTCACTCATAGGCAGCGGCAGTATAATCGCTCACTGCTCAAATTTGTACATAATCAACTGCGGGGGTTAACAATTTGGCCTTAGTAATCTACACCAAGCCAGGATGTCCTTACTGTCAGGAAGCTCGCGATTACTACAACTCCAAAGGCATTCCTTTCACCGACTACGACGCCCAGAACGACAAAGCGCGGCGCGCCGAGATGTTCTCCTATTCCGATGGCGATCCGACGGTGCCGTGCATCGTGGAAGATGGAAAGTATGTCGGGTCGGGCTGGGGAAACCCGCCGCGCGGTTGAACCGTTCACGATTAGCCGGCCGTGCGCCGGCTGTTTAGCGAAAAAAGGTCTCCCCTGAGATGAATTTGTGCTTTTATGAGGAAGGTGCTTTATGCCTAACCAATCCCGTTGGCTTTTTCTGCTGCTGCTCTTTGTTCTATCCGTTCTCCCAAACAATAGCGAAGTCATAGCACAGTCAAATGGAGGAGCAGGCGCGCCTCAACCACCTATGACCGAGAAGAAACCAAAAACTACGAATATCCACGGCACGACATTAGTCGACGACTACTTCTGGCTGCGTGAAAAAACGAACCCGGCGGTGCTGGCGCACCTGCAAGCGGAAGAGGCCTATACCCAGCAGGTGATGAAACCAACCGAGCCCCTCCAGGAAAAGCTCTACAAGGAGATGCTCAGTCACATTAAACAGACTGACACGGATGTGCCTTACCGGTCAGGAAATTATTTCTACTACACGCGCACCGAGGAAGGTAAGCAGTATCCGATTTACTGTCGCAAGAAAGGCAGCCTCGATGCGGCGGAAGAAATCGTGCTCGATCAAAACGAACTGGCGAAGGGCCACAAGTTTATGAGTGTCGGCCTCTTCCTTCCGAGCGACGACGGAAACTTGCTTGCCTATAGCACTGACAACACGGGTTACCGCCAGTACGTTCTGCAAATCAAAGATCTACGCACGGGTCAGCTTTTCCCGGAACGAATCGAGCGCGTCACCAGTCTCGTCTGGGCCAACGACAACAAGACCTTCTTCTATGTCACTGAAGATCCGGTTACAAAGCGAAGTGACAAGTTTTTCCGTCACGTGCTCGGCACTGACAAAATGGATCTCGTTTATGATGAAAAAGACGAGCTGTTTGACATCGGCGTGAGTCGCTCGCGCGATAAGGCAGTGGTCTTCCTCACATCGTTCAGCAAAACTTCGACTGAGTCGCGCTACCTTCGTGCAAACGATCCGAACGGAACGCTCAAAGTGATCATCCCACGATCACCGGAGCACGAATACGACGTCAACCATCGCGATGGTCTTTTCTACATCCGCACTAACAAGGGCGCGAAGAATTTTCGTATCGTCACCGCACCAGTGAGCGATCCGTCGGAGAAGAACTGGAAAGAGTTTATCGCGCACAAGCCCGAGGTGAAGATCGACGCGATCAGTATGTATGCTGATCATGCTGTTCTCCTTGAGTGGGAAGGTGGGTTGCAGCAGCTCGAAGTGGTTAACTTCAAGACGAACAAACGAAATCGCATCACGTTTCCCGAACCGGTTTATTCGGCCGAACTCGGTACGAATCGCGAATACAATACGAGCGTGGTCCGTTACAATTATGAATCACTCGTCACGCCTGAATCGGTGTTCGAGTACGACATGAACACCGGCAAGTCTACGTTGTTAAAGCAGACAGAAGTGCCGGGCGGATTTGATCGAGGCAACTATCAATCCGAGCGCGTGTTTGCGACCGCTTCAGACGGAACGAAGATTCCGATGTCGCTGGTTTATCGCAAAGGCGTGAAGATGGACGGCAGTGCGCCATTGCTTCTTTACGGCTATGGATCGTACGGCTATTCGATTCCGCCGACGTTCTCGTCCCGCCGGTTGAGCCTTCTCGATCGCGGTGTGATCTTCGCGATCGGTCACATTCGCGGTGGGAGCGAGCTCGGGGAAGAGTGGCGCCAGGCCGGCAGGATGATGAAGAAGATGAACACGTTCACCGATTTCATCGCCTGCGCGGAAACGCTCATCAAGAACAAGTTCACGTCGAAAGATCGACTCGTGATTGAGGGCGGCAGCGCCGGCGGGTTACTAATGGGCGTCGTTTCAAATTTGCGACCCGATCTTTTTAAAGCCGTCGTCTCGCATGTGCCGTTTGTCGACGTGCTGAACACGATGCTCGACGCGAGCCTGCCGCTGACGACGAGTGAGTACATCGAGTGGGGCAATCCCAATGAGAAGGCTGCATTCGAGTATATGAAGACGTATTCGCCTTACGACAACATCGCCAAAAAGGATTATCCCGCGACGCTCGTCAAGGTATCGCTCAACGATAGCCAGGTGCCGTACTGGGAAGGCGCGAAGCTCGTCGCAAAGCTGCGCACGATGAAGACTGACAAAAATCCGTTGCTCTTGAAGGTCAACTTCGGCGCCGGACACGGCGGTGCGTCCGGGCGT